>NZ_JAPYOK010000060.1:0-42829 GCF_028283155.1 Candidatus Poriferisodalis multihospitum
AGATCGCCCTCGCTGTCACGCTCATCATCGTCATCAAACTCATCGACCACCGCGACCGCTGGCAACCCCAATGACCCACCTATCGGCGCTCGCTCTTAGAACGTGGTGAAGCACCATTCGTAGGTGAAGTCGGCCGCTTCGACGTCGATCGTGGGCGTGGCGACCAGACGGGCGCACGATCGCCCGGTGCGCAGTTTCTCGATGACTTTGCCGTCCCCCGGCGAGAAGAAGTGCTCGCCAAGCTGGATGGTGCCTGCGTCGAGCTGACCGGCGGGAATCGTGGTGCCGTTGATAGCCAGCGTCAGCGTCCAGCCGGGCTCAAGCCGGGCACCGACTGGGCTCTGGTGCGGCACCTGGGCACCGGGCACCGGCGTGACTGCCTGCAGGCCGCTCGGGTAGGCCGGTGCGGGCTCGCCGCCGCGGGTCAGCCACACCGCCAAGACGACGAGTGCAGCAGCAACGAGCGCACCGAGCGTGATCGCCGTGGAGACGCCCTTGCGCAGCGCCCAGGGCACATGCGGCTGGCCGTCAGCGGACTCGTCGCGGCTCATGCGAGATGTCCGGCGGCGGTCGCGCCGCCGAGCACCTCGTCACCTATGTAGAACACGACCGCCTGGCCGGCAGCGACGCGGCGCCGGGGCTCCGCCCACCGCAAGTGGCCCTCGGCATCGAGGCGCGCCGGCAAAGCCGGACCGTGGGCGCTCGTCTGAGCCAGAACATCGCCATGGATGGCAGCGCCGGCCCAGCGATGATCGACCAGCCGGACGCCTGGTGCCGCCAGCTCGGAGGCCCCGCCCACCGTGACACGGCGAGCGGCAGTGTCCACGTCAACCGCATAGCGCCGCTGCGGTGCGCCGCCGAGGTCAAGACCCCTGCGCTGGCCGACAGTCACGAGCTCCACCGCAGGAGCGGTGCCAACGCGTTGACCCGCCGCATCGACCAGCTCCGCCGGATGCAGGTCGATGCGCTCGGCCAAAAAGCGCTCCCTGCCGGCAGCCTCGGTAATGAAGCAGACATCCTGGCTCTCGGGCTTGTGAGCAGTTCGCAGACCGAGCTCTGCAGCGAGCGCTCGCAACCCGTCTTTGCGGTAGTCGCCGACCGGGAACCACAGGTCCGCCAAGTCGGCCTCGGACAGCATGTACAGCACGTACGACTGGTCTTTCGCGCTGTCGGCGCCACGCTGCAGCCGTCGCCTGCCGCCCTGGGTGCTGATGCGAACGTGATGGCCCGTGACCAGACGCTCGAAGCCTAGGCGGCGGGCACGGTCCAAGAGCATGTCGAACTTGACGTGCCGGTTGCAGGCAATGCACGGGTTGGGCGTACGGCCCCGCCGGTGTGCGTCGACGTACGGCTCGACGACATCGCGCTCGAACTCGGCCGCATAGTTGAAGACGAAATGGTCGATGCCGAGCTGCTGGCACACCCGGCGGGCATCGTCCACGTCGGAGACGGCGCAGCAGCCCTGGTCCTGCGGGCCGCCCCACAGCTTCAGGGTGACGCCGACCACGTCGTGCCCAGCGCGCAAGCACAGGGCCGCAGCGACCGAGCTGTCGACACCGCCCGACATCGCAACGAGCACCCTGCTCCCTGCAGCGGCACTGTGCAGATCGGAGCTGCCCGCAGCTCCGTGCCGCTCGGGAGTCATCGCAGCTGCTCCACGCAGTTGGGGATGGCGTCGATGGCTCGGTCGATCTCCCAGGGTTCGGTACACCAGCCGAGCGACAGGCGGAGCGAGCCGGCTGCGGTCTGCCGCTCGACTCCCATGGCGGCAAGAACATGGCTCGGCTCCATGGCACCCGACGCGCACGAGGCCGCCGCGGAGGCCATCACATCGAAGCGGTCGAGCAACACCAGCAGCGCCTCGGTCTCGATGCCGTCGATAAGCAGCTGGCAGATACCCGCGGCTCGCCGAGACCGCGCGACCGTCTCGGTGCACCCATCAATCGCCGCCAGCAGGCCATCGGCCAGCCGGTCCGCCAGTTCCCTGATCCGGCAGATGTCCTCGTCGCGCGTCTCGTTCAACTCGCCGAGCGCGGCACCGAGCGCGGCGATGCCCGCAGTGTTGTGCGTGCCGCTGCGCCGATCGGCCTCTTGGCCGCCTCCGAGCTGCTGCGCCGACAGCGTCACGCCGGGCCGGATGGCCAGCACGCCCACGCCCTTGGGCCCGCCGAACTTGTGGCCGCTCAACGACAGCAGATCTGCCGAGCGCGCCGCTGCAGCGATGTCGACCCAGTTGACTCCTTGCACCGCGTCAGTGTGCAACAGCGCCTCGGGGGCATGGCGCCCGATCACGTCGGCCACGGCATCAAGATCGGCAATGACGCCCGACTCGTTGTTGACCAGCATCACCGACACCAACCCCACGGGCGGGCCCGCATCGGGGGCCAACTGTGCGGCCAGGTGGTCGAGGTCGACATCGCCGCCGGCGTCGACCTGCACGTAGCGGCCGCCCACCGCTTCGACGGGGTGGAGCACCGCGTGGTGTTCGGTCGCCGGGCACAGCGCCGTCGTGCCTGTTGCGGAAGTCACGCCGTGCACAGCGAGATTGTCTGCTTCAGTCCCGCCGCTGGTGAACACGACGCCGTGCGGGTCGAATCCGAGCGCCTCGGCGACGACCTCGCGGGCATCGTCAATGGCTGCGCGCGACTTGCGGGCCATGCGGTGCGCTCCCGAAGGATTGGCGAACTGCTGCTCCAAGTACGGCGTCATGACCTCGATGGCGCACCGACGCATCGGCGTCGACGCAGCGCAGTCGAGGTACGCAGGGCGATTCCGATCAGCAGTCACACGCTGAGGTTACGAGCACAGCCCGAGGCGTCCTGCCGGGCGCTTCACGCAGTCGACAAGGCAGAATCCGCTGCTGCACCGGGCGCGGTGTGACAACGGCCGCAGGCGGTGCCACACTTGCCGGTCGCTGGAAACGAACGTCGGCGTGACGAAGCGCGCCAGCGATCCGAGACGCGATTCGCGTGCAGGCAGACATCGACAGGGCAATCACGGGCATGGGTATCGAGGTCTCCATCGACATTCCGGCAGCGCCGCAGGAAGTCTGGGATTACGTCGCAGATCTCGCGAGCAATGTCGAGTGGATGGCCGACGCTCAGTCGATCGACTTCACGTCTGCCCGGACTGAGGGCGTCGGCACAACGTTCGAGTGCGTCACCAAGATCGGACCGCTGAAGACCACGGACAAACTCGAGGTCACCGAGTGGGACCCGCCGAACACGCTCGGCATCACCCATCGGGGCGCGGTGACGGGCACTGGCCGTTTCGCGCTCCAGCCCATCGAAGACGGCACTCGCTTCACTTGGAGCGAAGATCTGACACTGCCGTGGTACTTCGGCTCGCGGGCCGGCCAGCAACCCGCCTCCCTGGTGCTTGAACGCGTCTGGCGCAAGAACCTGCGGAACCTGCGCGCGCGGATGCTCGAACGCCAGCAGGGGCCGACCGGCCATGAGCCGGGACCGCTGCTGGGGATGGGCCGCGACTCAGAGATGCGCGCCTACGGCCCGCACATCATTCGCATGAGCCTGCGCGGCCGGGATCTGAGTCACGAGGCCGCAGCAATGCGCCACGTGCGGGCCCACGGATTTCCTGCTCCGGAGGTCATCGAGCAGCCCGACAATCACTCGGTGGTGATGGCGCGTCTGACCGGCCCGACGATGCTCGACGAGCTCGCGGCCAAGCCGTGGCTCCTGACACGCCACGTCAAGGGTCTGGCGCGGCTGCACCGGCTGCTCGGCGACGTGCCTGCTCCAGGCAACTGGGCCAAGGTTTCGGGCGGCAGCTCGGTGGTGCATCTCGACCTGCAGCCTGACAACGTCAAGCTCACCCCCGACGGCCCCGTCGTCATCGATTGGTCGAACGCAGCAGCCGGCGACGCGGCCTTCGACGCTGCGTCCACCTATGTGCGGCTGCGCACCGCTGCGCCCGACAACCACGCTGCGGCCCGGGCAGTCATCAACGCTTTTCGTACCCGTTTTGCCCGTGCATTTCTCAAGGAGTTCGGTGCCGACGCGATCCTCTCGCACTTACGCGCGGCAGCCGACCTGCGGCTCCTCGACCGCAACCTGCATCCCAACGAGCGCGAGGCGGTTTTCGCGCTCGCCCGCGGCGAACTCGACTGACGAGTTCGCCTGAGTCGTCCTGACTTGCCGGAGTCAGGAAACCAGCTGCCGCAATCGGTCGACTGCGTATCAGCGGTCGTGGTCGAGGAGCATCTCGGCGGCTGCGTAGGGATCGAGCTCTCGGCGGGCCAGTTGCTGGCGCAGGCGCTTCGCAGCAGGCCCCTCGGCGAGGGTTGCCACGCGTTCGGCAATAGTGGCCCGCAGGACCTCATCAAGCTCGGTCTGCACCCTGGCCGCGCGGCGAGACTCAAGCTCACCCGAGACTGTGCAGTGGTCGCGGTGCGCACAGACGGCATCCCACAACTCCGCGGCGCCCTCGCCGGTGGTGCCCACCGAGGTCAGGATCGGGGGGTCCCAATCGCCGGGTGCAGACAGATCCAGCATCTGGCGGATGTCCCGGCACGTTTCCGATGTGCCCGGCCGATCGGCCTTGTTCACCACGAAGATGTCGGCGATCTCCATGAGACCGGCCTTGTTGGCCTGCACCGAGTCGCCCCAACCGGGGTTCACCACGACGACGGTGGTATCTGCCGCGCCCACGATCTCCGTCTCGATCTGGCCGACGCCGACCGTCTCGATCAGTACCCAAGGCCAACCCAGTGCGTCGAGCACCCGTACGGCCAGCGGTGTCGCCAATGTCAGGCCGCCGAGGTGGCCCCGGGTTGCCATCGACCGGATGTAGACGTCTTCGTCGAAGGTGTGGTCGGACATGCGCACGCGGTCGCCCAGGATTGCGCCGCCGCTGAACGGCGACGACGGGTCAATCGCCAGAACTGCCAGCCGCTCGCCCCGCTCGCGTGCCACGCCGACGACGGCTGAGTTGAGCGTCGACTTGCCGGCCCCGGGCGCACCGGTGATGCCAACCGTGTGCGCGCTGCCTGATTGGGCGAACGTGACTGCGCCCAGCGCGCGCGCCTGCGAGCCGCCGCGTTCGACCAACGACATCACCCGTGCCAGGGCGCGGCGCTGTCCGCTGCGCGCAGCTTCGAGGAGCCCCGCCACATCGGCCGTGAGCGAATCGTCGTGTGGTGTCATCGGCGCGCCGACGGTAGCGACATGCGCCGAGGGCGGCACATTTCAGCGACGCGTGATGCTGGCACCGAGACCGGCGAGTTTGCCGGCCAAGTCCTCATAACCACGGTCGATATGGACCGCGCCGGCAACCTCTGTCTCGCCCGTAGCGGCGAGGCCCGCCACCACCAGCGCTGCGCCGGCGCGGATGTCGTGCGCGCGCACCGGTGCTCCCGACAGCCGCTCCACCCCGCGCACAACGGCGTGGTGACCCTCAGTCCGGATGTCGGCACCCATCCGCCGCAGCTCGTCGATGTAGCGGAACCGACCCGTGAAGATGTTCTCGGTGACGATTCCCACGCCGGAAGCCGTCGTGAGCATCGACACGAGGAACGGCTTGTAGTCGGTCGCGAGACCCGGGAACGGCAAGGTGGAGATGTCGGCTGACGCCAGCCGCTGGGTCACGGTTGCCCGCAGTCCCGCTTCCTCGACCACGATGTGCATGCCCATCTCGGTGAGCTTGCGAATGAGCATTGCCATGTGCCCGGCCACCGCGTGACGCAGGAACACCGACCCGCCGCACATGCCGACCGCTGCGAGGAACGTGGCTGCTTCGATGCGGTCAGGAATCACCCGGTAACCGTCGCCGGATGGGGCAGGTGCCAATCGTTCTACCCCGTCGACCGTCAGACGATCCCCTGACCAGCCGACCCGCGCACCCATCTGGTTGAGGAACTCGATGAGATCGCCGATCTCGGGTTCTCGTGCCGGATTCACGATGCGTGTGCGGCCCTTGGCTCGCACTGCGGCCATCAGCACATTCTCGGTCGCCCCGACAGAGGGGTACTCGAGCACAACCTCCGCCCCCCTCAGCACTTCTGCGGTTGCCGAGATGTCGCCGTGCGCGGTGCTGAACGTCGCCCCCAGGCTCTCGAGCGCCTGCAAGTGCATGTCGATCGGTCGCGGTCCAAAGTCGTCGCCGCCCGGCAGGGCAACGCGGGCTGTTCCGAATCGTCCCAGCAGTGGGCCGAGCACGACGATCGACGCACGCATGCGCTCCACCAGGTGATACGGCGCCTCGGTGTTCAGCTCGGCGGGCACGTCGATCACCAGCCGGTGATCGGCACGCGTCACGGTCACGCCCATGGCCTCGAGCAGCTCGCACATGAGCGCTACGTCGGAGATATCGGGAACGTTGGCCAGGACGTGCTGCCCCTCTGCCAGCAGGCACGCCGCCATCAGCTTGAGCACGCTGTTCTTGGCGCCGCCGATGCTGACGTCGCCGTCGAGCGCGCGGCTGTGCTGCATAACAAACGTGTCGCGCTCGCCGCTGGTGGCAAAATCCACCGACATAGCGATACCACCATTGACGGCAGGATCGTGACGCGCAGCACCCTCGCGATGCAGATACGGGACCGATGCGTGTGCTAGGCCCGCCGCCGTGACCCGTCTCGTGCGCACACTCGTGGCCGATGCCGACGAGGTGGACGCCTTGCTGCGCCCCCGCAACGACATCGTGGCCGAGACGCCGGCCACCATGCTTGACGGCAGCCACCGCTTTGAGCTGGCGGAGGGGCCGTTCACCAGCTACTCGCGCCTGGTCGAGGTTTCGCCAGCCTCGGAACAGCGGACGGACCGGATGCAGAGCACGACGGCCGACGTCACAAATCGCTACGAGGTCACCGAGACGGTCGAGTGGCGCCTGGCGGTGCCGTGGTTCGGCCCGCTCTTCAACGTCGCGGTCCGGCGCGCGATGCGCACAGGACGCACCGGCGACGGCACCCAGCCCGTCTGGGCTCCTCCCCGGCGGTTCACCCCACGCGCGGCGACCGTCATGGCCATGCTGGCGGCGGCAGCCATGCTGAGCGGCTACCTGGCGAATGCACCCTCAGAGCTGCACACCTACGCCGCCGACGAATTCGGCGCCGATCAGGCCGCCCAAGGCGTGCTGGGCGCCGTCGTGCGTATCGGGACGCTGCTCGCGATCGGCGTGTCCGTGCTGGCCGACCGGCACGGTCGTCGACGCGTCGTAGCGGGCGCCATCGGCGTGGGCATCACTGCGGCCGCGCTCGCAGCGCTGGCGCCGAACGTGGTGTGGCTGGGCGCATTCCTGCTGATCGGACGCACGGCGAATGCGGCGCTCGGGGCCACGGTTGTCGTGATGGCGCTGGAAGAGATTCCCGCCGGCTGCAGGGCGTGGTGCCTGTCGGTGCTGGCCATGTCGGCTGCGCTCGGCGCGGGCGTGGTGGTGTGGCTGCAACCGGTCTCAGATCTTGCCCCATGGGCCTGGCGCATGCTGTTTGCATTCCCGCTCGTCGCGCTGGCGGCCGCCCGCCCGCTGCTGCGGCGGCTGCCGGAGAGCCGGAGGTTTGAGCGGCGGGGCCGGGATGTGACACTGCGCGGTTACTGGCGGCCGATTGCGCTGCTGGGTGCCATCTACCTGGCATTCGGCTTGTTCCTGGGCCCGATCGACTGGTTCCGCAACGAGTACCTGCGCGACGAACACGGTTTCAGCGCGGCCCTGGTGTCGCTGTTCGTGCTGGGTACTGCGACGCCCGCCGGCCTCGCCGTCTATGCCGCAGGCAGACTTGCCGACTCCCGTGGGCGCCGCATCATCCTCGCCGTCGCTTCAGTGCTCGGGCTTGGCTCTCTGGTGGCACTGTTCAATGTGTCCGGCGCCACGCTGTGGCTCGCGGGCCTCGTCGGAGCAATGCTGTCGGCCGGATTGTTGCCGGCGCTCGGCGTGTACCGCGGCGAGCTGTTCCCGACTGCCCTGCGAGCGCGCGCCGCAACCATCACGGGTGCCATGGGCGTCGTCGGCGCTGCCATCGGCGTGCTCGTCGCGGGCGCGCTGCGCACCGCTTGGGGCAGCTTCGGCGATGTGATCGCGCTGCTGTGGGTGGGGCCGCTGGTGGCCGCCGCCGCCGCCGTGCTGTGGCTGACCGAGCGCAGCGGGCAGGAACTCGAAGAGCTGCACCCCGCCGATGCCGCAGCAGATCCCGAGGGCCCAAGGCCGCATGACTTCTGAACGAGGCCGGCGAGACTGCGCCCGGTCATGATGGGGTTGCGATGCGCGCTGCCGAAGCACTCCTGCTGACGCCAGGCGCCGGGGGCGGCGCCGATCATCCCGCGCTCATCGACATCGAAGACGCGCTGTCTGGCCGCCTGCCGGTGCGCCGGCACGACTTTGCGTACCGGCGAGCCGGGAGGCGGGCACCGCCGCGCGCCCCCAGCGTCGCCGCCGAATTGGTGGGCGATCTGCCCCAGATTGCCGCCGAGTTGGGCGTGTCGCCGGATGGCCTGGTGATTGGCGGCCGGTCGTTCGGCGGCCGTGTCTGCTCGATGGCCGTGGCCGACGGTGCCCGCGCCGCGGGGCTCGTGCTGCTCAGCTACCCGCTGCACCCGCCCGAACGGCCCGAGCGCCTCCGCACCGAGCACTTCGCGCTGATCAGGGTGCCTTGCCTGTTCGTCTCGGGCACGCGTGACCCGTTCGCCACTCCCGACGAGCTGGGCGAGCACACCCGGGCCATCCAGGGTCCGGTCGCGCTCCGTTTCATCGACGGTGCCCGGCACGATCCCAACTCGGTCGCCGCGCGTCGGGCGGTCGTCGAACACGTCGGCAACTGGCTCGACACGCTCGGAAGCTGAGCACGGCGGCGAGCAGCGATTCGATTCAGCCGTCGATCCGATCGACGATCATCTTGGCGATCTCCAGGCTCGAGGTGGCCGCAGGACTCGGGGCGTTCAGCACGTGGGTACTGCGGCTGGCAACCGTGATGGCGAAATCGTCCTCGAGCTCGCCGGCGGGATCCATGGCCTGGGCACGCACGCCGGCGGGCGACGGCACGAGATCGTCGGCTTCGATGTCGGGCACGAGCCGCTGCAGCGCCCGGGTGAACGCTGCCTTGTTCAGCGAGCGCCACACCTCGCCGGCTCCGGTGCGCCAGTAGCGCCGGGCGAGTCTCCACAGGCCGCGGTTGGTGATGTGCTCACGCAGCTGCGCCCTGCTGATGTCGCCCCAGCCGTAGCCCTCGCGAGCCAGTGCAAGCACCGCGTTGGGGCCGGCGTGGATCGTGCCGTCGATCATGCGGGTCAGGTGCACCCCGAGGAACGGGAAGCTGGGATCGGGCACCGGGTAGATCAGGTTGTTGACGAGGTGCGAGCGCTCCGGCACCAACTCGTAGTACTCGCCGCGGAACGGGACGATCCGGTAACCACCCGCCGCACCGGCGAGCTCCGCCACCTGGTCGCACCGCAGCCCCGCACAGTTCACGAGCCACGTCGCTTCCAGGTCGCCGGAGGTCGTGGTGATCCGGACACGATCCGCGTCCGGCGCGAGCGCGACAACCGCGGCACCCGTCCGCATCTCGCCTCCGGCAGCGGTGATCTCGTCGATCAGCGCGCGGCACACCGCGCTGTAATCGACAATCCCGGTGCTGGGGACAAACAGCGCCTCCACGCCGGCGCAATAGGGCTCGAGCTCAGCGAGGCGGCGGGAGTCGATCAGTTCCGCGGGCACGCCATTGCTGGCGGCACGCTCAGCGAGCGCTGCCAGCCGCTCCTGCTCGGAGCTGTCCACCGCCACGATGACCTTGCCGCACACCTCGTGCGCAATGCCCCGCTTCCGGCAGAACTCGACCATCGAGCTGCGCCCGGCAACCGCCAGCGAGGCCTTGGCCGATCCCGGCCGGTAGTACACGCCTGAGTGCAGCACACCAGAGTTGCGACCGGTCTGGTGCAGCGCCGGCCGCTCCTCGGCCTCACAGATCACCACCCGGCGGCCCGGATGGTCGGCCAGGTACCTGTGCGCCGTGGCCAAGCCGATGATGCCCGCCCCCACGACAGCCAGATCAGCGCATGCTGCCGAGGTCGAGGCGCTGGTCACCAAGGCGAAGCTATCGCCAGAGGCGAAGCCGTGGCCCGAGCGGCCCGTGAGCCCAATCGCATGAGCATGGGGAACAAGAGCGGGATGTACAGGACGCCTAATCAGAAGGCTCATCTCTCCGTGCATCCTCTAGGGTCGGCGGCAATGAATGACAATCGCAGGTTCCGCAGCGATCGAGGTCGCGTCGGCGGTCCGGATCTCAGCCGTCAGGCGCCCGATCGCAACCTGGCACTCGAACTTGTGCGCACCACCGAGGCAGCGGCCATGGCTGCATCACGCTGGATGGGCCGCGGCGACAAAGACGGCGCTGACGGCGCCGCGGTGGACGCCATGCGGGTCGTGCTGTCCACCGTGCCCATGGACGGCATCGTCGTGATCGGCGAGGGCGAGAAGGACGAAGCGCCGATGCTGTTCAACGGCGAGCTGATCGGCGACGGCACCGGGGCGCTGACCGATGTTGCGGTGGACCCGATCGACGGCACCACGCTGACCTCGCTGGGCAGGGGCAATGCCATAGCGGTGATCACCGTCTCGCCGCGCGGCACCATGCTGGATCCCGGCCCGTGCGTCTACATGGAGAAGATCGCTGTCGGCCCCGATGCCAAAGGCGTGGTGGATCTGAACCGGTCGCCCGCAGAGAATCTGCGAGCTATCGCGGAGGCCACCGGCCAGGGTTTGCGCGACCTCACCGCTGTGGTGCTCGACCGCGACCGCCACTCCGAGCTGATCGGGGAGATCCGCGAAACCGGCGCTCGCATCAGGCTCATTCCCGACGGCGATGTGGCCGGTGCCATCTCCGCAGCAGCGAGCGACTCGACTGACGTCTTGTTCGGCATCGGCGGCACCCCCGAAGGCATCATCTCGGCAGCGGCGCTGAAGTGCCTCGGCGGCGAGCTGCAGGGCCGCCTGTGGCCCCGCAACGACCATGAGCGCCAAGCGGCGGTCGCCGCCGGCTACGACCTCGACCGCGTGCTGCACATCGACGATCTCGTCCAGTCCGACGATGTCTTCTTTGCTGCCACCGGCATCACAGACGGCGAGTTGCTGCACGGCGTGAAGTTCACAGCGCATCGCGCCACCACCGACTCCCTCGTGATGCGTTCCCGCAGCGGCACCGTGCGCCACATCAAGGCCACACACGACATCGACAAGCTCAGCGCCTACGCCGCGGTGGACTTCACCTGAGCCATGGCTGAAGACAACGAGCTCGAAGAGGGCACAGTCGCCCGCATCGACTTCGGCAAGGTGGCCCAGATCGGCCGTGACGGCCACCAAGTCGTGCCCGTGGTGCTGCAGGACGCCGACAGCGAGGACGTGCTGTTCATCGGCTACGCCAACGAGGAAGCGCTGCGGCTCACGTTCGAGCGACGCAGCGCTGTGCTCTATTCCACATCCCGCAACGAGATCTGGCACAAGGGCGCCACCTCGGGCGACACGCTCTCGCTTGTCGAGGTGCGTGTGAACTGCGAACAGAACTCGCTGCTGTACCGGGTGCGGCGCGACGGAGGCGGCGCTTGCCACACCCGCGACGCCGACGGCAACTCCCGGCCGGGCTGCTACTACCGCGCCGTCGACAGCCCCACCGAGCTGCGCCACCTGGGCGGCTGAGCCAACTCCGCAGTTGGCGTCTGCCGGGCCAGTGCGGCGACCGGCTCGGCGCCGCTATTCGTCGAAGTTCTCGGGCATCAGCACGAACTCGGGGTACGCCTCGATGCCGAGCTCGCCCGAGTCCTGCCCGAGCTGCTCCACCGTCTTCGAGACTCGCAGACCCAGCACGAGGTCCAGAACCTTCCAGACGATCAACGATGCGATGAACACAAAGGCACCGACGGAGACGATGCCGAGCAGCTGAATGTGGAGCTGAGCGCCCGCCGCGATCGCGGTTGCCAGCGTGCCCCAGATGCCGCAGACAAGGTGGGCCGGGATGGCGCCGACCACGTCGTCCACCTTGATCAGCTCGAGACCCTTGATGGCGGCGGTGCAGATCACGCCGCCGATGGCACCGATGATGATGGCCCACCAGTGCTCGGTGATGTCTGGCCCCGCAGTGATGGACACCAGTCCGCCGAGGGCGCCGTTGAGCCCCGCGAACAGGTCGATGCGGCCGAGCAAGCTGCGCGAGACCGCCAGGGCTGCAACCACTCCGGCCGCTGCGGCCAGATTGGTGTTGACCAGCACGTTGCTCATCGCGACTGCGTCGACCACGCTCCCCAAGGCAAGCTGCGATCCGCCGTTGAAACCGAACCAGCCGAGCCACAGGATGAAGACGCCCAGCGTCACGATCAGCACGTTCGACGGCGGCGTCGGTCTCACCGAGCCGTCCTTGCGGAATTTGCCAAGCCTCGGACCCACCACCAGCACTCCGGCCAGGGCCGCCCAGCCGCCGGTGCTGTGCACGATCGTCGAGCCCGCAAAATCCTGGAAGCCCTGCTTGAAGAGCCAGCCTTCACCCCAGGTCCACGCCCCCACGATCGGGTAGATGATGGCCGTCAGGATCAGCGTGAAGGCGAAGAACGACCACATCTTGATGCGCTCGGCGATGGCTCCCGACACGACAGACGCAGCAGTCGCCACAAACACCATCTGGAAGAACCAGTCCGACATGAACGAGTAGTCCTGCGCAGCAACGACAGCCTCGGGGCCTGCATCGCCGCTGATCAACGCCAACTCGTCGGCGCTCGGCCCATAGAAGAACGTGAACGATCCCCACAGATCGCCGACGTCGACGTACATGAGGTTGTAGCCGAGGAGATAGAACGCAAGACCGGCAATCGAGTAGATGCCGATGTTCTTCAGGCAGATCATCGACGCGTTCTTGGTGCGTACGGCGCCAGCTTCGAGCATGGTGAAGCCGGCGGCCATCCACATGATCAGCGCGCCCCACACCAGGAACATGAAGGTGTTGAGGATGAACTGGCCTGAGGGCTCGATCATGAGAAGTCCTTTCCGGGCTGCGACAGGACGCTCACATGTTTGCAGGCACCACGCCGGCGCCACGACATTCGTGGGCCGAGCGGTCAAGCCGCGATCAACGGCGACGCCTATTGGCTGGGGCGGGTGCGGCGACCGCGCTCAGGCGGCGCTGGCAACTGCGATGCGTGTCTCGGCCCAGGCCACGGCTGCCTTGGCGTCGTCATCATCAGCGTCGGCCGCGACTGCAGCCCGGGCAGCTTCGAGGTCCGCCTGTGCAGCAGCGACGTCGATCTCATCGGCTGAGTAGGCAGCATCGCTGAGGATGGTCACGACGTTGTTGCTGACTTCAACGAAGCCGCGGTTGAGCGCCAGGGTCACGATGCCGTCGGACGCCCAGAGCTGGGTCTGCCCGATGTCGAGTGCGCCGATGAAGGCTGCATGGTGGTCCAGAAAGGCGATGTCGCCGTCCACCGTGCGCGTCACCACCTGGCTGCACTCGCCGCTGAACAGCACGGCTTCGGGTGAGACAAGCTCGACCTGCATCAGACCAGCCTCGGGCCGCCTGCGCCGCTCAGGCCCCGGCCTGCGCCAGGTCGCGGGCCTTGGCCATCGCCGACTCGGCGTTGCCGACATTGAGGAACGCCTGCTCGGGCAGGTCGTCGAGATCGCCGTTGCACAGCATCTCGAACGACTCGATGGTCTCCGATACCGGCACGAAGATGCCGGGCAGGCCCGTGAAGACCTCGGCGACGAAGAACGGCTGGCTCAGGAAGCGCTGGATCTTGCGCGCCCGGTCAACGGTGATGCGGTCTTCCTCGGACAGCTCGTCGAGGCCCAGGATGGCGATGATGTCTTGCAGCTCTTTGTAGCGCTGCAGGATCTCCTGGGTGCGCCGCGCCACGTTGTAGTGCCGGTCACCCACCACCTCAGGGCTGAGGATGGTGGAGGTGGACGCGAGCGGGTCCACGGCCGGGTAGATGCCCAGCGAGGCGATCTGCCGGCTCAGCTCGGTGGTCGCGTCGAGGTGCGTGAAGGTCGTGAACGGCGCCGGATCGGTGTAGTCGTCGGCTGGCACGTACACGGCCTGCAGCGACGTAATGGAGTGACCCGACGTCGAGGTGATGCGCTCCTGCTTCTCGAGCACGCCGGATTCCTCCATCTCGAGATAGAGGTCGGTGCCCTCGCGGGTGCGCTCCCCCACCCCGGCGAACACCGACACGCCGCCGTGCTGGGAGGCGACACGGTTGATCATCTCGGTGATGAGCACCGTCTTGCCCACGCCGGCACCGCCGAACAGGCCGATCTTGCCGCCCTCCACGTAGGGCTCGAGCAGGTCGATCACCTTGATGCCCGACTCGAACATCGTGGCCTTCGGCTCGAGCGTGTCGAAGGCGGGCGCCGGACGGTGGATCTCCCAGCGGTCGGCGATGCCCTCGGTGTCGCTGGTGATCTCAGCGCCATCCAGCGGCTGACCGAGCACGTTGAAGATGTGCCCCAGCACCCCGTCGCCCACAGGCACAGTGATGCCCTGGCCGGTGTTGACGACGGTCATGCCGCGGGTCAGGCCGTCGGTGGCCTTCATCGACACGATCCGCACGCGGTTGTCGCCGATCTGCTGGGCCACCTCGCCGGTGATGGTGACCGGCTGGCCCTCCAGCTCCACGTGCATCTCCACGGCGGTGTTGATCTCGGGGATCGCACCGGGCGGGAACTCCGCGTCGACAACCGGCCCGGCAATGGCCACCACGCGGCCATCGGCGTGCTCGGCGCTGCCGTCGGTGGTTCGGGTTTCGGTCATCGTCATTGCTGTCACTCCTCGCGCAGAGCGGAGACTGGTTGGATTGCTAACGGCCGCGGAACAGGTCCGCTGTACGGGCTTCGATGGTGTCTGAGAGCAGATCGACTTCGCCGCCGGCGGTCTGGGCGAGCGCCTCTGCACCGCCGACGATCTCCATGATCTCGGTGGTGATGGCGTCCTGGCGGGCGCGGTTCATGACGCGCGTCAGGTTGGTCTTGAGCTCCTCGGCGTTGTCGGTGGCCGCCTTCATGGCGCGCTGGCGGGCCGCGTGCTCTGACGCCGAGGCTTCGAGCAGCGCCGAGTAGAGCCGCGCCTCCGCGTAACGCGGCAGCAGCCGCTCGAGAATCGCGGCGGGTTCGGGCTCGAACTCGTAGCCGCCTTCGGGACCGCCGGCTGAGCCCGCGGTGTCATCAGCGTCGTCGAACTCGCCGGCGTCGAGCGGCATGAACGGCACGATGGCGACCGACTGATTGCCCATGGAGTGGAACTGGGTGTAGGCCAGCATGACCCGCTGGCAGCCGTTCTCGAACAGCTCAGTCGCCGCCACGGCAACCTGCTGGGCGTCCGCGTAGCTGGGCTGGTCGCTGAAGCCCTCGAAACCCGCTGCGATGCGGAAGTTGCGGAAGCGGAAGTACCCCAGTGCCTTGCGCCCAGACAGCACCAGCTCGTAGTCGCGGCCTTCCGCTGCGTCGGCGGCGATGGCCCGTTCGGTGGCTCGCAAGACGTTGTTGTTGTAGCCACCGCACAGGCCGCGGTCAGCGGCAATGACAACGTAAGCGACCTTGGAGACCTCAGCGGGCTCGCGCAGGAGCGGGTGGTCTGCTTCGCCACCAGCGGATGCCAAGTTGGCGATGACGGCCGTCACCTTGTCGCTGTAGGGCCGCGCGGCGCGAACGCGTGCCTGCGCACGGACGATTCGTGATGCCGCGATCAGCTCCATGGCGCGCGTGATCTTCTTGGTGGCATCGATCGATCTGATACGACGCCGAAGAATGCGCTCCTGACCGCTTGCCATCGGTGCTCAGACCCCGCTCAGTCCTCGCTCGCAGCGTCGTCGTCGCCCGAGCCCGTGGCGTCGCCACCGTCCGCGTCGGCGGATGTGGCGAACTGGGCCGTGAAGGCCTCAACGGCAGCCTGCAGCGCTGTCCCGTCGACGTCGCCACTCGATCGGATGTCGGACATCAATGCGCTGTGCCGTGTACCCATGTAGGCGAGCAGCTCGTCCTCGTACCGGTTGACGTCGTCGACGGGAATGCCGTCGACATAGCCGTTGGTGCCCGCATAGATGACGACGACTTGCTCTTCGACGGGCATCGGCGAATTGAGCCCCTGCTTGAGCAGCTCCACGAGGCGGTAGCCGCGGCCAAGCTGCGCCGCTGACACGGCGTCGAGCTCAGAGCCGAACGTGGCGAATGCCTCGAGGTCGCGGAACTGGGCGAGGTCGATCTTGAGCGTGCCGGCCACGCTCTTCATCGCCTTGGTCTGTGCGGCAGATCCCACTCGAGACACCGAGATGCCCACGTCCACTGCAGGCCGAACGCCGGACTTGAACAGGTCGTCCTGGAGGTAGATCTGGCCGTCGGTGATCGAGATGACGTTGGTCGGGATGTAGGCCGAGACGTCGCCCGCCTTGGTCTCGATGATCGGCAGCGCCGTCAGCGATCCTGCGCCGTTGACATCGGACAGCTTGGCGGCACGCTCGAGCAGCCGGCTGTGAAGGTAGAAGACGTCGCCCGGGTAGGCCTCGCGGCCCGGCGGCCGCCGCAGCAACAGCGACATCTGGCGGTAGGCCTCGGCCTGCTTGGACAGGTCGTCATAGACGATGAGGGCGTGGTCGCCCGTCTCCATCCAGTGCTGGCCCATGGCGCATCCGGCATAGGGCGCCAGGTACTTGAACGGGGCAGGGTCAGACGCAGGCGCCGAGACCACCACCGTGTATTCCATCGCGCCCCGCTCGCGCAGCGTGTTGACTACCTGCGCCACCGTCGAGCCCTTCTGCCCGATGGCGACGTAGATGCACTTCACACCTAGGCCTGCCTGATTCAAAATGGTGTCGACCGCGACCGAGGTCTTGCCGGTCTTGCGGTCGCCGATGATCAGTTCCCGCTGTCCTCGGCCAACCGGGGTCATCGAGTCGATGGCCTTGATGCCGGTCTGCAGCGGCTCGTGCACCGGCTTGCGGCCCATCACACCGGGCGCCTGGATCTCCATGCGCCGCTCGACGGCACCGGCGATCTCGCCTTGGCCGTCGATCGGCTCCCCCAGCGCGTTGACCACACGCCCGAGCACCGCATCGCCCACGGGGACCGACAGGATGCGGCCCGTGGCCCGGACCGCCTGACCCTCCTCGATGTGCTCGACGCTGCCGAGCACGACGGCGCCGATCGAATCCTCGTCGAGGTTCAGTGCCAGGCCCACATCCCCGCTCTGGAACTCGAGAATCTCGTTCACCGAGCAGCCGGGCAGGCCCGAGACACGGGCGATGCCGTCGCCGACTTCGAGAATGCGTCCGACGGTGCCGGATTCGATCGAAGGATCGAATCCTTCGAGATTCCGGCGGATCGCGGAGGTGATGTCGGCTGTGTTGATGGAAAGATCGGTCACGACAGGCGCTCCTTCATCTGGTCGAGCCGGGTGCGAACCGAACCGTCGAAGACTGTGTCGCCGATCTGGGCGGTCAGTCCTCCGATGATCTCGGTGTCCACTACGACATGGACGGTCACGTTGCGGCCGCTGGCACGGCTCAGCGCTTCGGCCACCCGGGCAATTTGCTCATCGGTCAGCGCGACAGCCGAGCGGACTTCGGCCACAGCCTCGCCTCGCGTCGCCGCGGCCAGTTCCAACGCTTCGGCCGCAATGGCCTCGAGGTCGCCGCCCCGGCCGGCGCCCACCAGCATCGCCACCACATTCAGCGTGACTGGTGAGGCCATCGAAGCCAGCAGGTCTTCCACGATGCCGACGCGACGTGACGCTGGCACCGTGCGGTCCGACAGCACGCGGCGCAACTCTTCATTGCCCGCTGCAGCCCGTCCAACCGACGCCAGCTCGGAGGTGACGCGGTCGAGCACGTCTTCGGCCTGGGCGATAGCGACCACAGCGCCGGCGTAGCCCTCGGTTCGCTCGCTCATCGGTCGATCCTGATCATCAGTTCAACTCCTGTGGGGTCCGCCGCCTGCCGCTGCAGCCAGCGCGGTGCTGCGGGCGACGGCGGGAACCTTCGGCGGGATGGTTCAGTTCCCCACCCGCTCGATGTAGTCCTCGATCAACTGGGCATGCGCCGCTTCATCGATGCTGGCCATCACTACCTGCTCGGCGGCGCCTACCGCGATCGAAGTGATGTCGGCCCGCACCTCGGCCATGGCACGTTCGCGAGCGGCCTCGATATCCGCCTCGGCCTGCGCACGTCGCTCGGCGATCTCGGGTTCGATGGCCGCGAGCCGCTCCTGGCGGACCTCCTCGGCCTGCGCGCGCGCTTCCTCGATGATGCGTGCCGCTTCCGCGTTGGCCTCGGCCAGGCGAGCGTCATAGGACGCACGCAGCTCCTCGGCCTCGGTCTTGGCGGTCGCAGCGTCGTCGAGGTCGCCCTGGATGCGCTCGGTGCGCGCCTCCATCGCCCGCCTGATCGGTGGCAGCGCCAGCTTCCACATCACGAACAAGAGAATGAAGAACGCGATCGAACCCCAGATCACCTCGAACCATGCGGGGATGATCGGATTGGACGACTCGCCCTCGGATGCTGCGAGCAGGCCGGATAGTGCGTTCACTGCCGCCTCCTAGGTGAAGTTGAGCAGGATGAACACCACGAAACCGATGAGGGCCAAGGCCTCGGTGAACGCGATGCCCAGGAACATGGTCGTGCGGACCATGCCTGCTGATTCTGGCTGGCGAGCCATTGCGGTGATGGCGTTGCCGACGACGAGGCCGATGCCGACGCCCGGGCCGATGGCCGCGAGGCCATAGCCGAGGCCGGCGCCGAGCGCCTTGAGGCCGTCCGGTGGTCGATGGGGACGGGATGAACTGGATTGGGGGTGGGCCTAGTGCTCGGGGTGCAGCGAGCCGCCGATATAGACGGCGGTGAGGATGGTGAAGATGAACGCCTGCAGGAATGCCACCAAGATCTCGAATCCTGTGAGACCTATCAGCATCAGGAACGGGGCCGGCGTGATGATGACCAGCCACGTGGGCGTGTCGTCGGTGATCGCCAGCCAGAACACGGTGTGAGACAGCACAGCGAACGTCACCAGCAACAGGTGGCCGGCAAGCATGTTGGCGAAGAGTCGCACCGCCAGCGAGAACGGCCGCACGACGATTGTGGATATGAACTCGATGGGCAAGACAATGATCAGCAACGCCTTGGGCACGCCGGGTGGAATGCAGACGTTCTTCAGGTAGCCGAAGAACCCGTGGTGCTTGATGCCAATCGTGTTGTAGATCACCCACACCAGCAGTGCGAGCACGACGGGCATCGCCATGCGAGCGTTGCCCGGGAAGTGAATGAGCGGCACAACCTCGGTGATGTTCGAGAAAAGGATGAAGAAGAACATCGTGAGCAAGAACGGCAGGTATCGCAAACCGTCCGGTCCGATGGTCTGCATGATGATGTTCTCTCGGATGAACTGCACCGAGGTCTCTGCCACCGTCTGGATGCCGCGGGGGGCAGTGATGACTTCCGCCTGTGCGTAACGACGCTTGGCCATCACGAACATCGCCACTGTCGCCACCAAGGCGAACAGGTAGATGATGCCGACCTTGTTGAGCGCGTACCACTCGTTCGTGCCCGTCGCTGGGTCGTGCCCGAAGAGGCCCGGCCACTCCAAGAGGTGCCCGATGTCAGGGAAGGTCAGCGCTAGCAGGTTCACTTCTGCTCCTTGCCGGGACGTGGGAGATCGAGGCCTGGGGCTGCGAGCCGCAGGGAAACATAGCGGATCTCCCACACAAGCAGACCGAGATGGCTCGCGACGATGGTGATCGCGATGGGCACAGGCTCGAAGAACTCGAGCTGAGCGACGGCGAGAACGATGCCGGCGAGCACCGCGAGCCGCGCGATGAAGCCGCCCAGGGTGGCCCCCATGAGCGCGACCGGCGAGGTACGCGCACCCCATGCCATCAGCGCCGCAGCCGCCGCGAGATTGCCGATGACCAGCGCATAGCCGAGTGCTGCCGACAGCGCCCCGCCCATTCCCCAAATGAATCCGCTGGCGACAACCCAGGCGGGGAACACCCACAGACTCCGCCGCGCCATGTCGAACGCGAGGTCGCGCTCAGGAGAGCGTTCGTCGCGGTCGGAGCTCACGCGGATGAGTCGGCGTCGGCATCCAACGACACACCGGTCGGCAGCGATGCCGGCTCGTCGAAGCCAGTGGCGCGGTCGATGCCGCGCTGCTCGGAAGGACGGTTCGAGGCCATCTCCTGCTCATGAACCTGCATGCGCTCGCGGTAGCGGTACCACTCGACAATGAACTTCACGATGAACGCAACCGTGCCGAAGCTCAGCACGAACCAAGGTGCGGTGCCCAACCAGTAGTCCAGCCCGAGCCCCGCCACTACGAATATGCCTAGGGTCAACGCAATCTCGATGGCCTTGGCCAGACCGTCTTCGCTGCCGTCGCTGCCGGCGGGGCCTCGTGCCATGCGCACAGGCTACGAGCGTCAGTTGTCGTAAGGCGGGTGAGCGGCGCAGAGCTCGGCGACCTCGGCGCGCACTTGGGCAATGACGGTCTCGTCTTCAGGAGTACGCAGCACTCGTGCGGTGAATTCGGCGATCTTCGACATCTCGTCCGGCCCCATTCCCTGAGTGGTGACCGACGGCGTGCCCATGCGCAGGCCGCTGGTGACGAACGGCGAGCGGGGATCATCGGGGATGGCGTTGCGGTTCAGCGTGATGCCGGCGGCGTCGAGTGCCTCTTGTGCCACTTTGCCCGTCAGATCAGCGTCGAAGGTGCGCAGGTCGATCAGCAGCAGGTGGTTGTCAGTGCCGCCCGACACCAGCCGGAAGCCGTGCGTGCCGAGCGAGTCCGCTAACGCAGCCGCGTTCTCGACGATGCGCGCCTGGTAGGCGGCGAACTCATGGCGTGCCGCTTCGGCGAACCCCACCGCCTTGGCCGCAACCGCATGATCGAGCGGTCCGCCCTGGCTGCCGGGGAACACGGCTGAGTCGATGCGCTTGGCGTAGTCCTGGGTGCACAGGATGGTCCCGCCGCGTGGACCGCGCATGGTCTTGTGCGTGGTGAACGTGACAATGTCGGCGAACGGGACCGGGTTCGGGTGCACGCCGCCCACGATGAGTCCGGCGATGTGCGCTGCGTCGAACATGAACACTGCGCCGATCTCGTCGCAGATCTCGCGGAACGGCGCCGGGTCGATGCGGCGCGGATACGCCGTGGCGCCTGCCACGATCAGCTTGGGACGGTGCTCACGGGCCAGCTCGGCCATGGCCTCGTAGTCGATGCGCTCGTCGCTGCGCGTCAGGCCGTAGCTGACGAAGTTGTAGAGCTTGCCGCTCGCATTCACCGGGGACCCGTGCGTGAGGTGACCGCCGTGGTCCAGGCTCATGCCCATCACCGTGTCGCCGATGTCGAGCAGTGCGAGGTACACCGCAGCGTTGGCCTGCGATCCCGAGTGGGGCTGCACGTTGGCGTGCTCGGCGCCGAACACCGCCTTCACCCGGTCGATGGCGAGCTGCTCGGCGGTGTCGGCATTGGCATTGCCGCCGTAGTAGCGACGGCGCGGATAGCCCTCGCTGTACTTGTTGGTGAGCACGCTGCCGGTCGCGGCCATGACGGCGGGCGAGGCGAAGTTCTCCGAAGCGATGAGCTGGATGGTCGTCATCTGGCGTTCGAGCTCGGCGGCCAGCACTGCGTCGATCTCGGGATCGCCGAGCGGTGCCCAGCTCGCTGCTGTGGGGTGCGTTCGGGTCATCAGGCTGTGCCTCCTTGCGGTGCCCGTTGGGTGTGTGGGGTGCCTCAGTGCCCCCTCGATCGCCGAAGCGATTTCAGTGCCGGCCGAGCGCGTCGATCTTGTCCACCCGTCGCTGATGGCGTCCGCCCTCGAACGACGCTGTGAGGTACGCGTCGAGTGCGGCCACGGCCTCACGGTGATCGACGAGGCGGGCGCCGAGACAGATCACGTTGGCGTCGTTGTGCTCGCGGGCCAGCCGGGCCGAAGTCTCGTCGTGCACCGTCGCCGCACGGATGCCGGCCACCTTGCCCGCGGCCATCGCGATGCCGATGCCGCTGCCGCACACAGCCACGCCCAGGTCTGCGGTGCGGCTCGCCACTGCCTTGCCGACGGCTTCCCCGAAATCGGGGTAGTCGACCGATTCGGGGCCGCTCGTGCCCAGATCGACAACGTCGTAGCCGCCGTCGCGGAGGTGCTGTGCCAAGCGATCTTTCAGTTCCCAGCCGGCATGGTCTGCCGCGAGCGCGATGACGGCTTCGTTCGGGGTGGAGGAATTGCCCTGGGCCACAGCGTCAGTCTCGCAGCGGTCGCCGCCGCTCAGGTGCCAGATTCAGCGAAAAAATCGGGAAATCCGAGCGAGTCGGCCGCAATCGCTCCCTCGCGCAGCACGACGGGCTGGTCGCCGGTCACATCCACCACCGTCGATGCGACGCCTCCGGGCGCGGTTCCCGCGATCACGGCTCCGGCGACAGGCGGCACCGCGAGGCTCGCTGCGGCGTCGTCAGCTCTGGCCGGGGTCTCGACGCCGTGGCGGTTGGCACTGGTGCCGGTGACCGGTCCTGTCTCATCGATAAGCCAGCGCAGCCAGCCCACCGCCGGCGCCCGCACACCCAAGGTCTCGCGGCCGTGAAGTGGATCCGGCCCGCCCCTGCGCCTGGCTACCAGTGTCAGCCCTCCGGGCCAGTGGCGCTCGGCGAGCGCCCGCGCTCGCGGCGAGAACTCCACCAGTTCGTCAGCCTGGGAGATTCCTGACACCAGGATCGGCATGGGCTCGCTGCGGGGACGATCCTTGGCCTCGCACACACGGGCCACCGCATCGGCGTCCGCGTAGCGGGCCATGATCCCGCACAGCGTGTCGGTGGGCGCCACCACGAAGTGTCCTTCGTGCAGCCGTTCAATGGCCTGACCGATGGCGACGTTGTCGGGCTCAGATCGTGGGCGGGTCGCCACGAGAACCCGGTCACGGCCGGCAAGGTCGGGTTCGATGCGCACGTTTGCGTAGCCACGGGCCTCGGCCAGAGCAACGGCTGCGTTTCCCTGTTCTGAACCGATCTCCAGCACGAGGAGGCCGCCGGGCGCGAGCCAGCCGCGGGCCTCACGCACAATCGTGCGCAGCGCGCCGAGCCCGTCGGCCCCCGCATACAGGGCTTCGTGCGGCTCCCAGTCGCGTACCTCGGCGGGCAAGGCATCGCCGTCGGCGACATAGGGCGGGTTTGCCACAATCACATCGAGTCGCCCATGCAGTCCCGTCACGGCAGCGGCGATGTTCTGCTCGGCGGATTCGCCCTCACCCTCCGAGACAGCGCTTGTCTCGCGGGACTCCTGCGGGGTGGTCAGTTGGACGGCCGCGAGCGCGTCGAGCCAGTTACCGTGATGCAGCGAGACCCGGGTCGCCGCGTTTCCCAGACCGGCCAGGTTGGCTGCGGCCAGCGCCAGCGCGTCGGCCGAATTGTCGGTGGCGAACACCCGGGCTTGGGGAACCTCGTGCGCAATCGACAAGGCGATGGCGCCGCAGCCGGTGCCGAGATCGGCAACGCTCAGTCCGGCGGGATGACGGTGTCGGGCTGTGCCGTGGAGCCAGTCGATCGCGATGCCCGCAACCACCTCCGTCTCGGGACGAGGGATGAGCGCTCTCCGATCAGTCGCCAGGTCGAGTTCGCGAAATGCCCAGCTGCCGAGTACGTACTGCAGCGGCTCGCCCGCCACCCGACGGGCGGCCATGGCGTCGGCGTGCGCCACCATCCGCACGGTCATCGGCGTCTGCGGTGCCAGCGCAGTCTCGGCCGCGCTGGTTCCGCTGGCCTCCGCCGCGATGCGGCGCGCGCTCACTTCGGGCTCGGGCACGCCGGCTGCGGCGAACTGCTCGCGCAGCCCCCGGTACAGATCGCCCAGCGTCAGTCCATCCTTGCTGGCCATGATCGAGCCTGCTGCCGGATCCGGTCGGCTCACCCGCCGCCGTCGGCAACCGCAGCGGCGAGCTGCTCGGCGCGTTCCGCACTCGCGAGGGCGTCGATGATCTCGTCCAACTCGCCGGCGAGCACCCGATCGAGCTTGTAGATCGTGAGCCCGACACGATGGTCGGTGACGCGGTTCTCCTTGAAGTTGTAGGTGCGGATCTTCTCGGATCGGCCGCCGCCGCGGACCTGGTCCCGCTTGTGGGCCGCGACCTCGGCGGCGTGCGCTTCCTGCTGCAGCTGCAGGAGCCGGGCGCGCAGCACCCGCATGGCCTTGGCACGGTTCTGCAGCTGGCTCTTCTCGTCCTGCATCGACACCACGACCCCGGTGGGCTTGTGGGTGATCCGCACCGCGGAGTCAGTCGTGTTCACCGACTGGCCGCCCGGCCCCGACGAGCGGAACGTGTCGATGACCAGATCGTTGGGATCGATCTCGATGTCGACCTCCTCGGCTTCGGGGAGCACGCTGACGGTCGCGGATGACGTGTGGACGCGGCCTTGGGACTCAGTGACCGGCACGCGCTGCACCCGGTGCGGTCCCCCTTCATGCTTCAGCGACCGCCACACGTCACGGCCGCGTACAGCAAAGGCCACATTGGTGAACCCGCCCATGTCGCTGTCCTGGCTGCCAAGCAGCTCCAGCGACCAGCCGGATTGCGCCGACGCATACGCCCGGTACATCTCGAAGAGATCGCGTGCCCAGATGTTGGCTTCCTCGCCGCCCTCGGCACCTTGGATCTCCACGATGACATCGCGCTCGTCGTTGGGATCCTGCGGCAGCAGCAGCACCTTGAGTCGCTCGTCGAGCTCTGCTGCCCGCGCGATGGCCGCGTCGAGCATCTCGGCGGCATCGACCGCGTCGTCGCCGTCGCTTGCATCGAAGAGGTCCTTGGCGGCCGTCGCATCAGCTTGGGCTTGGCCGGCTTCGTGAGCCACGTCGATGATCTCGCCGATGCGCGCGAGCCGCCGACCGAGCTCCGCGAACTGGGCGCGGTCGCCCGAAGCGGCGCCCTCGCCGAGCTTCCGTTCGAGTTCGGCTCGTTCGGCTTCCAGCGCGTCAAGCCGCAGGGATTCCAAGGCGCCCGACACGCGTTCAGGCTAACTGGGGGGTTTCGGGCCGGATCAGGCGCCCGCGGTGGACAGCGTGCGCCATTCGTCGTCGATCTCGACGATCCGGGCAGGACTGTCCAGCCTTGCAGCTATGGCCCTGATGACGTCATGTGCGTCGCGTCGGGGCAGCGCAATGGTCAATTCGGCGTCGGGATCGAGGAACAGCCGCGCGTCTGCTGCGAAGGGCACTACGTCGAGGTCGATGCCGACGCAGACCACCACGATCAGACGGCGGCCGTCGGGTGTCAGGCCGTACGCCACCGCCGGGGCCGGGTCCTTCGGACCGCCTCGGGGCACTGGCGACGAGGCGGCACGCAAGCGGCCCGCGGCGACAAGTTCTGGCTGGCGGATGAGCAGCGAGCGCAGCCAGCGAGCCGCACCCATCCGGTTGAGCGGATGCGGTGATGCGCCTGGCGAGCGGTGTGTACGCACCACTTCGGCCACGCGGCGGATGGCTTCAGGCGTCGGCTCATCGGCGTGCAGCAGGGAGAACGCCTCGCGATCGTGGGCGCCCACGCCTACCTCGATCTGCCACCTGTCGGAGGCACCGTCGGCATCGCCTTCGTCGCTGTGTCCCGCTTCCGCGCCGACAGGCGCTGCTGCGACGATGCGGGCTACCTCGAGACCCTCCACCTCGCCGGTGATCACGCCGTGCTCCACGACCACCTCGACTCCGGCACTGCCCAGCAGCGCAACCAATTCGGGCACACGCGGCGGCGCGGGTTCGACCGGGCGCGGCGCCGGTTCTGCGGCCGTCGCGCTCGCGCCTTCGATGCCCCAGACCGTGGGCGTCGGCTTGAAGCAGGCCGCACGTCGAGCGAGCACACCGCTGTGATCGTCGGCAAAGACGTGCACGTCATCGCAACCGGTGCGCTCGGCCAGCGCCAATGCTCCGCCCAGCGCCCGCTCGGCTCGCTCCTGGGCAAGACACACCACTGCGGGGCGAGGCTCGGCGGCAACGGCCAGTGCGCCGTCATCTGTACCCGAGACGTCGGTGAGATCCGCGCCGAGTGCCGAACTCGCCAAGGCTCGCAGCTTCGCGGCGTGGAGTGCTCGGATGCGATCAGCGTCAAGCGTCATAGCGGATGCCGAAGATCACGAGTTGCCGCGTGGCGGCGCTTGCTCGCGCAGGATGCTCGCCGCGCCCTGGGGCCACGCCGTGCCCCGACGTTGTCAGCTCCGCCGCTTGCGCTGGCCGTAGCGGCGCTCGAAGCGTTCCACCCGACCCGCCGTGTCCACGATCTTCATCTGGCCGGTGAAGAAGGGATGGCTGGCGCTGGACAGCTCAACGTTGGCCAACGGGTACGTGTTGCCGTCTGTCCATTCGATCGTGTCGCTTGTCTCGATCGTGGACTGCGTCAGGAAGGCAAAGTCGGCGCTGGCATCCCGGAAGACCACGGGCCGGTAGTTCGGATGGATGTCGCTCTTCATCGTGATTCCTGATTCGAAGGCTCGGGGCTCATCAGCCTAAGGATTCTTGGCCGTTACGACGAGTCGGTCAGCGGTGGTCGCCGAGGCTGAAGCTGCGGTCGCCGTCGAGGGAAACCTCGCCGGCGTCCAGTTCCGCGACGCCGGGCAGACCCTCGCCGAGCGCGATCTCCAGGTTCGCTGCCTCTCGCAACCGTGCCGCCACGAGGTCGTCGACCTGGTTGCCCGTCGAGGTACGCGTTGTCGCCACCATCGTGATGGAACCCGCGTCTTCCAGGTTGCGCGCACCGCCGAAGAATCTCAGCGTCGAGGTGATGGCCGCACCCACAGCGTCGGCTGGTTGGTGCCGACCGTTCCCACCGGCCGCGTATGCACGTGCAAGCCGGGTCAGGCCGTCGAAGAGTATGACCACGTCGGCGCCGGCCTCTGCCATGCGCTTCGTGCGCTCCAGCGTGAGCTCGGCCACCGCGAGGTGCTCCTCGGGAGGACGATCGAATGTCGATGCCAATACCTCGCCGGACGTCTCGAGCCGGCGCGTCATTTCGGTGACGTCTTCGGGCCGCTCCGCAATGAGCAGGACAATCAGGTGAATGTCGGGATGCTGATCGCCGACCGCAGCGGCCATGGACGCGATCAGCGGAGATGCCGACCGCGTCCCGCTCGCGGTCAGCAAGCCGCGAGAGCCGAGCCCGATCAACGAGAGACGGTCGATGGCTGCGAGGGCACCAGCGCTCTG
Organism: Candidatus Poriferisodalis multihospitum; assembly: GCF_028283155.1. Classification (NCBI taxonomy): domain Bacteria; kingdom Bacillati; phylum Actinomycetota; class Acidimicrobiia; order Acidimicrobiales; family Candidatus Poriferisodalaceae; genus Candidatus Poriferisodalis; species Candidatus Poriferisodalis multihospitum. Next base: position 27,140 of record NZ_JAPYOK010000060.1, read on the forward strand.
CTCGCCGCCGAGCGGCAAGGCGTCGGTGGGCAGCACCGGCGTGAGGTCGTCGAACAGCGGTCGTTCAGGTTGCTCGGGCGGCGGCTCGCCATTGAGTGTGTCGAGGCGCAACAGCGCAGGGTTGCGCTCGCTGCGGGCGGCCGGTCGGCTGACACCGGTGATCCGGTCGCCGCGGCGCAGGTCGTACTGGCGCACCTGGCGGGCTGCTACGTAGACGTCGTCGGCCGACGGCAGCGGGCCGTTCGTACGCAGGAAGCCGTAGCCCTCGTCGCGCAAGTCGAGCAGGCCGTCGCAGTGCACGGTCTCGCCGACGATCTGCGTGTCGTCGCGCCCTCGACCGCGCCGGCGGCTCCGTCGGTTGCCTTCCTCGGCTACCGGAGCGTCGGGCGCGGCTGTCCCGGTGTCGGCTGCTTCGCCAGCTTCCCCCTCCGCTTCGGCGGCACTTTCGGTTGACGCACCCGGGTCGCTCGCCGCGGCCGGCTGTTCTGCTGGGACATCGGCACCGGTTGCAAGGGTGGCATCGGCTGGCGGTGTTGGTGTACGCGTGCGCTTGGTGACCGCCGGAGCGTCCGACGCGGCGTCGGCTTCAGCGGAGCCGTCGCTCGCTTCCTTGCCGGTGCCCACCTCGCCCTCCGGAGCCAAGATCGCGCCGATGATGGTGTTCTTGCGGGCGCGGGGCGCTACCTCGACGCCGAGCGCTGCGGCGATCTGCAGCAGTTCATCTCGCTCCTTGGATTCCAGCAAGGCACGATTTGGCATGTCTGACATGGCTACCTCGCAAGCTCCCGCCTGCTCTCACCGCTCCCAACGGGTGAGCGAAGTGAGTCTGTGTTTCCTGTGACAGGCCTTGTCGCCCGACCCAGCGATCCGGTCCCGCGACGCCCGAGCGAACCCTGCACTAGGGAACCGTCGATCAGCGCCGACGCTACCGCCACCCAACCGACGCCACTACTGCACGGCAGACCTGACGAAATCGCGGAGGGTGGCGAGGTCGTTCGGGAGCGCCGTGACGTGCTCGTCCCGGTTTGCGAGGCTCGCCAGCGGCGGGGCGAGCTCGGGTTGGCGACCGGTTGCCTCGAGTACTGCTTCACCGAACTTGGCGGGGTGCGCGGTGGACATCACGGCGACCGGTGTGGTCCAGCCGCCAGCAGGAGCATCTCGGCGCGCGACGGTCAGTGCTACCGCCGTGTGGGGATCGATGAGCCGCTCGTCGATCTCGTTCACTGCTGCGATGGTGGCCGAGACCTCGTCCTCGCTCGCCGAGCCGGCGTCGAAGCCTGCACGCAGGCCTGCCAGCGCCTCAGGCGCCAGTGCGAGCGAGTTCTCGGCCCGAAAGCGGGCCATGTCGGCAGCCAGCGCAGCACCTCGCCGGTCCCCCAGCTCGAACAGCAGCCGCTCGAAGTTGCTCGACACCTGGATGTCCATCGCCGGGCTGGTGGAGGGACGGACCTCGGACATGGCCATCTCGCCGGTGCGGTAGGTACGAGCCAGGATGTCGTTGTGGTTGGTGGCAACCACCAGCCGGTCGATGGGCACGCCCATGCGCCGGGCTACATCGCCTGCGAGCACGTTGCCGAAGTTGCCGGTCGGCACACAGAACGAGACGGCCTGCTCGGGAGCGCCCAGTCTGACAGCGGTCGTCACGTAGTAGACGGTCTGCGCCGCAACGCGCGCCCAGTTGATGCTGTTCACCGCACCCAGCCGCATCCGCTCGCGAAACGGCCGATCGGCGAACAGCGCCTTCACCAAGTCCTGGCAGTCGTCGAACGTGCCGTCGACGGCCACGTTGTGGATGTTCGGGCTATCTACCGTGGTCATCTGACGTCGCTGGATCTCGGTGACCCGGCCAGCGGGGTGCAGCATCACCAGTTCGATGCCCGCCCGGTCCCGGCATGCTTCGATCGCGGCAGACCCGGTGTCTCCCGAGGTGGCTCCCACGACAGTCATGAAGCTGCCGCGCCGGGCCAGCTCGTGCTCGAACAGCCTGCCCAGCAGTTGCAGAGCCACGTCCTTGAACGACAGCGTCGGCCCCCAGAACAGCTCCACTAAGTGCTCACCACCTGTCAGCGCGCTGAGCGGAACGACATCGGAGTGGGTGAACGTCGAGTAGGCGTCCTGGGTGAGCGGCGCCAGGTCGTCGACGCTCAGCGACGGCGCCACGAACGGGGCCAGCACCCGGGTTGCCACCTCGTGGTACTCGAGCCCGGCGAAGTCCCGCAGATCGCTCACGCTGAGCGCGGGGAACTCACGAGGCACATACAGCCCGCCGTCGGCGGCCAAGCCTTCGAGCAGCACATCGCCGAAGTCCAAGACCGGGGCGTCGCCCCGGGTGCTCAGGTAGTGCATGGTGCCGTCGGCCGGTCCCGGCGACTACTCGCCGATCACCCGGATCGCGTTGCCGATGCGCCGTACTGCGTCGAGCTCGCGCACGTCCCGCAGCGTGGAGGCCACGTCGGCTTCGCGGGCGCGATGCGTGATGAATTCCAGATGAGCGATGTCGTCGGCCGCCCCGGCCCGGGTGGTCTGCTCGACCGAGCGGATCGACACACCGTGCTCGCCGAACACGCCCGCCACCGCGGCCAGTACGCCTGGCTTGTCGGTTACATCGAATTGAAGGTGGTAGGCGGTGTAGGTCTCGTCAATTGGCCGCAGCCGCGCTGCGCTCAACGGGCCGAACCCGTCGCACACTCCCCGGCGGAGATTCTGTGACACGGTGATGAGGTCGCCCAGCATTGCGCTGGCAGTCGGGAAACCGCCTGCACCGCGCCCGTACAGCATCAGGTCCTCGACAGCCTCACCCTCCAGGAACACTGCGTTGAAGGCATCGCGCACCGAGGCCAACGGGTGGTCGATGGGCACCATCGCCGGGTGCACTCGTACGGCAATCTCGCCGTTCTGACGCTCGGCCACGGCGAGCAGCTTGATGACGTGGCCCATCCGGGCGGCTGCCGCAATGTCGCCCTTGCCGATGCCGCTGATGCCCTCCTGGTGAACATCGCCAGCCACCACTTTGGCGCCGAAGGCCGTCATGGCCAGGATCGCCGCCTTGGCACCCGCGTCGAACCCCTCCACGTCAGCGGTCGGATCGGCTTCGGCATAGCCCAGTCGCTGTGCCTCGCCCAGCACGTCGGCGTAGTCGGCCCCGTCCTCGGTCATGCGGGTGAGGATGTAGTTCGTCGTGCCGTTCACAATGCCCATCACCCGGGTGATGCGTTCGCCGATGAGCGAGTTGCGCAGCACGCCGATGAGCGGGATGCCGCCTGCCACAGCCGCCTCGAACGCCAGGTCGACGCCCTCGGCGGCAGCCAGTGCGAACAGCTCCTCCCCGACGTTGGCGATGAGTTCCTTGTTGGCAGTCACGACCGGCTTGCCCGCACCGAGCGCAGCTGCAACCAAGTGTCGGGCCGGCTCGGTGCCGCCCATCGCTTCCACGACGACGTCTACGTCGTCGGCCACGACAAGCGACTCGCTGTCGCGGGTCAGCACACCCGACGGCAGCTCTACCGTTCGCTCAGCACTGAGATTGCGGACGGCGACCCGGGTGACTTCGAAGTCCAATCCGGTGCGGCTTGCCAGATGCGCTGCGTCGCGCCGCAGGATCGCAACGAGCGCGGCACCGACGTTTCCACAGCCCAGGATGCCGACGCGCAGCGGCCGCGGCTCACCCGTATGAGCGGCAAAGGAGGGCGCAGGCTCGGCAACAGCTTCAGGCACGGCCGAAACGGTACCGCCAGCACGCCCGCACACCCGCAGCGTTTTCGGCGACGCTCAGCCGGACGACGTCGTGCAGAGACCGGCGGTTCTCAGAGAACGTCGAGGGTGAGCATGTCGTCGATGGTCTCGCGGCGGATCACCAGACGAGCCTCGCCGTCGGCCACGAACACCACAGCCGGGCGACCGATGCGGTTGTAGGGCGCGCCCATCGAGTAGCCGTAGGCGCCGGTCACCGGTGTGGCGACAAGGTCGCCAGCGGCCAGCCCTGCAGGCACCGGGGCAGACCGGACGATCACATCACCCGATTCGCAGTGCTTGCCCACCAGACGCACCCGATCGGGACGGGGCTCGCCGGCACGGGCCGGCATGAACGCCGTGTAGTCGCTGCCGTAGAGCATCGGGCGCGGGTTGTCGCCGTAGCCGCCGTCGACGGCGACATAAGTCCGCACGCCCGGCACCGCCTTGATGCTGCCCACCGTGTAGAGCGTCACCGCAGCCGCAGCCGCGATGGCACGTCCGGGCTCGGCCACCAGACGGGCTTCGAAACCGTAGAGCTTGCTGAGCGACCGCCAGCGCTCACGCAGCGTCGCGCCCCACTCGGTGATGGTGGGCGCCTGCTCTGATTCGACGTACGCAATGCCGAGTCCGCCGCCGATCGACAGCTCTTCGAGGCGGCCGGCGGCCGGGCCAGCATCACCGAATAACGGTGCTGCGAACTCGGCGACGACATCGAGCGCGCGGGCCAGACTCTCCACGCGGAACACCTGGCTGCCGATATGACAGTGGATGCCCGCGAGCTCGATCGACGACATCTCGGCTGCACGTTCAACGGCTGCAATCGCGACGCCTTGGCCGATACCGAAACCGAATTTGGAGTCGGCTTGTCCGGTCGAGATGTACTCGTGCGTCTCGGCCCGGACACCCGGAGTGACTCGCAGCAGAACCCGCGGCACTGCCCCATCGGCACGGTGCAGCTCGTCGAGACAGTCCAGCTCGGCAAAAGAGTCCACCACGATCCGGCCCACGCCTGCTTCGCGCGCCATCGCCAGCTCAGCGATCGACTTGTTGTTGCCGTGCAGCACGACGCGCTGCGCCACATCACCGTCAGCCGCGGCGTCATTGGCGTCGAATGCTCGCAAAACCGTCTGCAGCTCGCCCCCGCTGGCAACGTCGATGTCCATGCCCTCCGACATCGCAAGCCGGGCCATCGCCGCACACAGGAACGCCTTGGCGGCATAGGCCGCTCCCCCGCCAAAGGCCGAGATGGCTTCCCGGCAGCGAGCGCGCAGGTGTGCCTCGTCATAGACGAACAGCGGTGTGCCGAATTCGGCAGCGAGGTCGACGAGGTCGCAGCCACCAATGTGCAGGTGACCCTGCGCCAACACCTCGGCCGTATCGGGGAGCAGGCGCAACGGGATCGGTCCACTGGGATCGTCTCCGGGTGCTCCGCCCCCAGCTGCTGCAGCGCTGTGCGGTTCAGTAGTCATCGCTGGACCGTCGCTTCCCGCTCACATCGCCTCGGGCGCGTCCACGCCGAGCAGGTCGAGGCCGATCGCCAAGCCGATGCGCGTGCCCTCGGTCAGGCACAGCCGGGCGTCACGCACCTCTGGCGGATTGTCGCTGTGCAGGATCGGGCAGTCGTGGTAGAAGCCGTGGAAGGCGGCGGCAAGATCGCGCACCCATGTCGTCACCTTGTGAGGCGCCCGCTCGCGCAGCGCTATCTCGACCACCGACGGCAGCACTTCGAGCGCGCGCAGCAGCGCCACTTCCCGCTCACCGACCAGCGGTCCCAGATCGGTGCCCGCGGGCGGCACGGGTTCGACCCCAGTCGATTCGGCGCGCCTGGCCACCGAGGCGATCCGGGCGTGCGCGTACTGCACGTAGAAGACGGGATTCTCTGCCGCCTGGGCCGACAGCAGGTCGATATCGATGGTCTGGCGCGAGTCGATCGACTGCAGCAGGAAGGCGAAGCGCGCCACGTCGGGGCCCACCGCGTCGATGAGCTCGCGCACCTCGACCATGGTGCCAGTGCGCTTGGACAGTTCGATGACTTGGCCATCGCGCATCAGCGTGACGTTCTGGCCGACGATGGCCTCATAGGACTCCGCCGGATGCCCCAGCATCTGCATGGCTGCGGCGATGCGCGGCACATAGCCATGGTGGTCAGCGCCCAGCACGTCGATAACGAGGTCGACGGTCTCATTGTCCGGGTCGTGCCGGCGGGTGTCGCCAATGGCACCGCGGCGTTGCAGCGCTCGGAGCCGGCGAAGATCGAACTTGGCATCGTGGTAGGCGATGTCGGGAACGAAGTAGGTCGGCTCGCCGTCGCTGCGGTAGAGCACACGGTCTTTGTCGTCGCCGAAGTCGCTGGTCCGCAGCCACTCGGCGCCGTCCTCGGTGTAGGTCCATCCACCCTGACGCAGTCCAGCGATTGCGTTGTCCATGGCACCAGACGCCACGAGCTTGTTCTCGCTTTGCCAGTGGTCGAAGCCGACATTCATCGCTTCAAGCGCCTCGCTGACATCACGCAAGGCGCGGTCGCGTCCCCAGGACGCCGCGTAAGCCGAGCCGCCGAGTGCCTCGAGCGCCGCCGTGAGATCGTCCGCACCCGACGACGCGCCAGCGCTCAACTCCGACGCCAGCTCGGTCGCCCACTCGGCGACGTACTCGCCGTGATAGCCGTCGTCGGGCACAGGACGGTCGTCGAGCCGGGCTGCCAGGGAACGCCCGAAGAGCTCCATCTGCGTGCCGCGGTCGTTGACGTAGTACTCGGTGTGGGTCTCGTAGCCACACCGACGGAACAAGCGGGCCAAGCTGTCGCCGAACGCCCCCCAGCGGCCGCCGCCCGCGTGCAGCGGTCCGGTGGGATTGGCCGACACGAATTCGAGGTTTACGGTCTGTCCGGCACCGGCGTCGTGGCGGGCGTAGGAGCCGGCACCGAGGCGCAGCACCGCTCCGAGTACTTCGTGCAGCCACGACGGTGCCAAGTGGAAGTTCACAAACCCCGGTCCGGCCACCTCGGTCCGTTCGAGATGCGGCAAGCCGGTGCCGTCGAGCTCGGCAGCGAGTCGCTGCGCCAGGTCGCGAGGCGCCATCACTGCGCCCTTCGCATGCACCAATGCGGCATTTGTCGACCAGTCGCCGTGATCGGCGCGAGCCGGTCGTTCGAGGCCGATGCGCGACGGGTCAGCGTCGACGCCAAGGCGCGTCAACGCCTCCGAGATTGCGCCAGCCAGCACTGCTTCCATCACTACGGCTCCATCACCGAGGCGAACCTATCCCTGCCGGGTGCCGAACCTCGTGACAATTGTGCGCAGGCGCTCCGAGACCGGGGTCGTGCCGCTCGTTGGTCGGTAGCTTGACCGGGCATCGGGTCCGGGAATCGAATCCAGCCGGACCGCCAGCCCTCGTAGCTCAGGGGATAGAGCAGTGGCCTCCGGAGCCATGTGCGCAGGTTCGAATCCTGCCGAGGGCGCTGCGCCGGCACCATGCCGGCGGTGGGCGCTCAAGCCGTGGCGGACCAACCTGTCAATTCGGTGCGCTGGATGACGATGGCGGCGCCGACGGGCGGCTCCGCGGCGTACTGCGGGTAGCGCTTGCACAACAACTCGATCGCATGCCGATGCTGCGCACCCTCGGTGTGCACCGCGGCGCGCCCTCGCAGGCGCACCCACCACAAGCGCTCCCAGTCGGTGTCGTCGTAGTGCTCGATCAGCATCGTGACCTCAGGGAAGCGTCGAACGTTGTCGAGCCGCTTGAGGTCCATGGTCGTCTTGGGCTTGTGGTCGACCGCTGTCACCACCACGTCGTCCTCGAACGCGTAGGTGCATGGCACCAGGTCGACGCGCCCGTCGGACCGGATCGTCGCGAGGGTTGCCACCCGTCCCTGCTCGAGCAGCTCCAGCAGTTCAGCCTCTGTCACGGCGCGCCACCCTAGAGCCCTGAACAGCGGTTTCAGCGCTCCGCGGGCCTAGGCCGATCGTGTCGCCCTGCGAGGTCGTCGCTGTTCGTTCTCAAGACGCCTGCCGTAGTCTGGCGACATGGCAATGACCGGGGAAACGACCGAGGCCCCTCCCGCATCCAACGGGACGCCGCAGCGCTGGACCTTCCAGTGGAAGGAACTGTACGACGAGGTCATCACCACCGGGCTGTGCACCGGATGCGCCGGCTGCGTGATCTCCTGCCCGCACGACGTCATCGGCTACGAGCACGTGCAAGGCGGGTTCACCCCGTTTCACCTCGAAGAGGAGCTCGGTCTCGAAGACTGCGGCCATGGCCAGAAGGGCTGCACGAGCTGCACCCGTGCCTGCCCTCGCTTCCGCACGTGGGAAGACGAGGCCGACGACTTCATGTTCGGCCGCCACCGCACCGCCGACGAGCCGTCGGGTGTATTCAAGGACATCATCCTGACCAGGGCGTCCGACGACTTCGTCCACGAGATCGGCCAGGACGGCGGGCTCGTGTCGGCAATCCTCATCTGGGCGCTCGACCATGGCTACATCGACGCCGCGCTGACGTCGTACGTCGGCGAGGGCGAGGGCAACCAGTGGACGGCCTCGCCGGGCGTGGCGTTCAACCGCGACGACGTATTGCGGGGCGCGGGCAGTCGCTACACGTACTCGGCCAACACGCTCGCCTACGACGAGGCAATGGAGGCCGGCGCGCAGAAGATCGCGCTGGTCGGCATGAGCTGCCAGAGCTCGATCGTGCCGGTCGCCAAGTCGCGCAAGGTCGGCAAGGTCGGCAACCGCTTCGTGCTGAACATCGGCCTGCTGTGCTCGAAGTCGTTCGACGAGGCGATCTTCGAGGAGCTGTTCGAGCAGAAGTACGGGCTCGACCGCCACCGGATCCGCAAGACCAACATCAAGGGCGTCTTCCAGATCTGGACCCACGACGGCGGCTACTACGAGATCAACCTCAAGGAATGCCACGCCTGGACCCGCGAAGGCTGCAACCACTGCCCCGATTTCGCCGCCGAGCACGCCGACATCTCCACCGGCGGCATCGGCAAGTACAGCGACTGGACCCTCACGATCGTCCGCACCGACATCGGCCGCGAGATCATCATGAAGATGCTCGCCGACGGCTCACTGATCGGGCGTCCAGGCGACGAGGACCCGGGTGCCATCGCGCTCATGCACAAGCTCAGCGAGAAGTCGCGTGTCCGCTGGCCGAAATTCGCGTGGGACAAGCCCGCCCTGCTGCCCGAGCCCACCAAGAAATAGGGGCTACAGGCAGAGGTTCAGGAAGTCGACGATGCCCGGCTGGATCTCGTTGCTTGCGAGGAAATCGTTCAGCCGGTGGGCCGGGACGACTTCCTGGGCGCGGGCCAGCGAGCAGGCGCACAGGCTTCTCATCCGATCTGAACCGGCCGAGCACGCGTCCAGGTACGTCTGCCGTTGAGCATCGGACCATTCGGGCGGCGGCCCGGCCTCACGGCAGTCCACCAATGCTCCCGCGAGTTCTGGAGAGAACTCCAGCGCACCTGACATGCGGTCCTCGAATACCTCGAGATCGATAACTGTCAGGCTGCCTTCGATGCGGTCAGCCGCACAGTGGCAGGGCCCGACAAGGCCTGTGTCGGCCGCGCACGCATCCATGAAGGCGGTGAGCGGCTCGATCGCGAGCAACCCCGGTGCGCCAGTGCCGGGCACGGTCGGCGGAGCGAGCGTGCCCGGGTTCCCGAGCCCCGCGTCAGCGCCAGCGGAGCCGGAGCCAGTGCCCGCGGGCTCCACCTCGACCACTGTGGCTGAGCACGCGAATATGCCCGCCGATGCCAGTAGGGCAGCCACCAGTCGTGCGCCCCGCCGGAGGTGGGGCCGCCTTAATTCAGGCAGGCGCGAGGTTCGCCAGCCGGCGCGCATCGCGGAGCACCGTATCGGCCATGTCGGCGGTGAGACGGCCAGTGAAGGTGTTCTGCTGACTGGGATGGAACGAGCAGATGATGCGGGAGATGCCAGCAAGCGGCAGCAGCTCGGCTGACCCAGGGCCTGCGGGCACCTCAGCGATGACACCGTGGCCGAAGCGGGGACGCGGTCGCACCCCGCCGATCGTGCACAGTACGCCGTACGCGAATGCGCCCAAGGCGACTGCGACGCGAGCATTGACCAGCAGCGCCAGCTCGCGCTCGAGGAATGGCCGGCAGGCGTCGCGCTCAGTGGGAGTGGGCTTGTTGGCCGGCGGCGCGCAGCGAACCGCTGCGGTGATGTACGCGTCGCGCAGCGCGAGCCCGTCGCCGGCGCGCACGGAAGTCGGCTGGTTGGCGAAGCCGCAACGATGCAGGGCTGCGTAGAGGAAGTCGCCCGACCGGTCGCCGGTGAACATCCGGCCCGTGCGGTTCGCGCCGTGCGCAGCCGGCGCCAAACCGACGAGCACGACCGCTGCCGCCGGGTCGCCGAAGCCGGGCACGCCGCGGCCCCAGTAGTCCTCGTCGGCGAAGGCCGCCCGTTTGTCGGCGGCGGTCTGCTCGCGCCACGTCACGAGCCGGTCGCAGCGCCTGCATGCTGCGACCTCGTCGTTCAGCGAGTGCAAGGCCGCGATGCTCGCGGCATCGCCGGGCGGGCTCGGTGGGGCGCTCACCCTGCGAGTGTGCCAGGCAAGTAGCTTCGACCCGGTGCCGAACCGAACTCGACCCACACTGCTGTTGTTCGTCCGGCACGGGCTCACGCCGACCACCGGCGTCGAGCTGTACGGCCGGCGACCCGGCGTGCACCTGTCGGAGGCCGGAACGCAACAGGCGCAGCGTGCTGCAGAGCGAATCGCCGCAGGAGGGCGCCGGGTGGCGGCTGTCTATGCCAGCCCGCTGGAGCGTGCCCAGGAGACTGCCGCGCCGATAGCCGCTGCTCTCGGACGCCGCGTGCGCACCCATGACGGCCTCAACGAAGCAGACATGGGCCGCTGGACGGGCCGCAAGCTCAATCAGCTGCGCAAGCTGGCGGCATGGTCGCAGGTGCAGCGTTATCCCAGCGGCTTTCGCTTCCCCGACGGCGAGACATTCCGTGAGATGCAAACGCGCATAGCGGCGACGGCGAGCGATCTGGCGGCCCGCCATCGCGGCGCGACCGTTGTCGCCGTCAGCCACGCCGACCCCATTCGGGCGCTGGTGGCAGATGCCATGGGCACCCATCTGGATCTCTTCCAGCGGATCGTCGTGTCGCCGTGCTCGGTGACTGCGATCCTGTACACCGCTGACGGCCCCGTCGTGCTGGCCACCAACAGCACATCCGACCTCGCAGCATTGGCTCCGGCATGAGTGACGATTTCGACCTCCGCAATCCCGACACGTTCGTGGCGGGCACCGTCGGGCCGCCCGGCCAGCGGATCTTCTTCCTGCAGGCAACCGAGGCCGGCCATGTCGTCTCGCTCAAGCTGGAGAAGGGGCAGGTCTGGGCGCTGGCGAACCTGCTCAGCGAGCTGCTTGAGGGCGAGAGCTACGAAGGGCCCGCGGCGGCCTTCGGCGAGTTGGTCGAACCCGTGACCGCCGCATGGACCGTCGGTCGCCTCGCCACCGGCATGGACACCGAGGGCAAGGTCATCGTCGTGGTCGCCGACGAGATCGATGACGATGACGACGACCCCGAAGCCGACACGGACGCTGCGGGAGAAATATCGCCCGAGGACGACGAGCGCACCGGCGGTCGAGCACGTATCCACCTCGACTACGCGACGGCACTCGGATTCGCTCAGCAAGCACTGCTGCTCGTCGAAGAAGGCCGCGACTTCGGCATGCGCAACGGGCACCGTCCGCCCAAGACATGAACATTGCGGTTCGTGATCGGCCTCATTCGCACTGTCTCTCCGTGAACGAGGGCGGCGCGTGAACGCACCCTCCCCACACCACCTGATGCCGACCGACGAGGAAGGCGAGCAGCTGAAGCTGCCGGTGATCCGGGATGCGCCTGTGGCAGACGTGCTCGAGGTGCTGCAGGAGGGCGATATCTCGATCCTGGGACGGATGCCGTACAGCAGCAACGCCACCTTCCTGGTGCGGATCGACCACGCCGCCACACCCACGGCCGCTATCTACAAACCCGAGCGGGGAGAACGACCGCTGTGGGACTTTCCGTCCGGCCTGTACCGGCGCGAGATCGCTGCGTTCGAGCTGTCGGAGGCTCTGGGATGGCACGTCATCCCGCCCACGGTCGAGCGGGACGGTCCTTACGGGGTGGGGTCGGTTCAGCTGTTCATCGATGCCAACTTCGAAGAGCACTACTTCACGCTGGTTGCCGAGGATCGGCACCATGGCGACCTGCGGCGGATCTGCGCGTTCGATCTCATCGCCAACAACACCGACCGCAAGTCGGGTCACTGCTTGGCGTCGCGCTGGGGGCCGATCTACGGCATCGACCAAGGCCTGTGCTTCGCCAGCGACTTCAAGCTGAGGACGGTCATCTGGGACTTCGGCGGAGAACCGTTCGACGAAGAGTTAGGCACCGCCATCGGTTCGGCTGCCGATCCGCCTGCCGAACTGACGCATTGGCTGCGGCCTGACGAGCTCAGTGCCCTGGCCGAACGCGCCGAATGGCTCACCGACTTCGGCAAGTTCCCCGACGACGACGGCGGCCGCCGCTGGCCCTGGCCGCTGGTCTAGCCAGCGGCAGCGCGACAACCGCGGGTATGGCTAGCGCGACTTGAGGGCTTCGATCAGCGCCGGCATCACCTTGTGGACATCGCCCACGATGCCCAGGTCTGCCACACCGAAGATCGGCGCTTCGGGGTCCTTGTTGATGGCCACGATGTTCTTGGAGCCCTTCATGCCCACCAAGTGCTGGGTGGCGCCGGAGATGCCGCAGGCGATGTAGACGTTGGGCTTCACCACCTTGCCGGTCTGGCCCACCTGCTTGGCATAGGGAACCCAGCCGGCATCCACGATGGCGCGCGAGGCGCCAGACGCCGCTCCCAGCAGGCCTGCCAGCTCGTCGACCATCGAGTACGCCTCGGGCTGGCCCAGCCCTCGACCGCCCGACACCACCACAGCGGCGTCATCGAGCTGCGGGCCCGAGCGCTCCTCGGCATGGCGCCCAGTGACCGTCGCACGCCCCGCCTCCCCGGCGTCGACTGCTGCCACACTCTCGACCGCAGCAGCCCCGCCGCCGCTGGGCTCGGCCTCGAAGCTCTTCGGGCGGAACATTGCGAGCGCCGGTGCCGGTGCCCGGTACGCGGTGAAGATGTTCTGCGTGCCGCCGAAAATGGGCTCCTCGGTGACGAGGGCCCCGTCGACAATCTCGGCCCCCACGTTGTTGGTGGACACGGGTCGGTCCGCCAGCACCGCCAAGCGGGCGGCGGTGTCGCGCCCGTCGGTGGTCTGACCGAAGAACACAGCATCGGGCGAGGTGGCTTCGATGTGCCCGGCCAGCGCCGCGGCAGCGTGAACGCCGACCAGCCCGTCGCCGAGTCCGTCCAGTGCGTACACGGTCGACACGCCGTGCGCGCCCAGTTCGGCAGCCATGGCTTCGCCGTGGGCCGGCGCGAATGCGGTGACCGTGTCGGCCAGCGTGCGGGCCTTGGTGGCCAGTTCCAGCGTGAGGCCGGAGGCACCGTCGGCGTCGCCTTCAGCGAAGAGCAGAATCTGTGCAAGCGTCATTGCGGGTGGTTCCAGTCGGTTTCGTGGGTGAGTGGATCAGAGAGCTGAGTCAGCCGGCAGCTGGCGGGAGGGTCAGATGACCTTGAGCTCGGTCAGGAACTCGACGATGTTGGCGTGAGCATCGCCCTCGTCGGTGATGATCTCGCCGGCCTCGCGCTCGGGCGCATCGGTCACCTCGACCGTCTCCTGGCGTGCCCCGGCCACACCGACTGCGGCCGCATCGATGCCGAGGGCTGCGAGGTCCTTCCCCTCGACCGGCTTCTTCTTGGCCGCCATGATCCCCTTGAACGAGGGGTAGCGAGGCTCGACCACGCCTGCGGTCACCGAGACGACGGCCGGCAGGGCGCACTCCACCTGGTCGTAACCGGCCTCGGTCTGCCGCTGGACGCTGGCGACGCCGTCGGAGATTTCGATCTGCTTCGCGAACGTGATCGACGGCAGCCCCATCACGCCGGCAATCATCTCGGGAACGGTGCCGGTGTATCCGTCGCTGGACTCGACGCCCGCGAGCACGAGGTCGGCTTCCAACTCGGCGATCGCGGCACCCAGCACCTTGGCAGTGCCGAGCGCGTCGCTGCCGGCGAGCGCATCGTCGCTGATGAGCACCGCATCGTCGGCGCCCATGGCGAGCGCTGTCCGCAGACCGCTCGTCTCCGAACGCGGTGCCATCGACACCAGCGACACCTGGCCGCCGCCGGCCGCCTCGGCGAGCTGCAGCGCCATCTCGACGCCGTAGGAGTCGGATTCGTCCAGGATCAGCTTGTCGTCCCGGTTCAGCGTCCCGGTCTCGGGAACCAGCTCGCCCGGGATAGCCGGGTCTGGGATCTGCTTGACGCACACAACGACCTTCATGGCCGGGCAGTCTGCCGACTCACAGCTTCGATGCCACACCCGTTGTCTGATGGCGCTCGCAAGCTCCAGCTTTGTCTCGTGGCGCTCGCAGGCTCGCTTCGGGGCGAGACTTGCGCGGTGCGTGTCTTGCTGCTGGTCAACGATTCCGCATCGTCGACCACGGCCCGCACGCGCGTGCTCATCCACACGGCGCTCTCGGAGCGGCACGACACCGAGGTGGCCTTCACCAATCGGCGGGGGCACGCGGCTCGCCTGGCACGCGGGGCGGCGACGACCGGCACCGACGCGGTTGTCGTGCTCGGCGGCGACGGCACGCTCAACGAAGCCGCCAACGGGGTCGCCGGCACCGACTGCGTGCTCGCCGCATTGCCGGGCGGCTCCACCAATGTGTTCGCACGGACGATCGGCACGCCCGACGATCCGCTGGCGGCGACCCAAGCCGTCCTTGAGGCATTCGAGATCGGCAGCATCACCTCAGCGGGGCTCGGACGCACCTCGGGCCGTTACTTCCTGTTCCACTGCGGCATGGGGCTCGATGCTGCAATCGTCGAGCAGGTCGAGAGGCACCCGACGCTCAAGCGGTATCTCGGCCACCCGCTGTTCCTCCTCGCGGGCATCGACACGCTGCTGCGCCGCTACAACCGGCAGACAGGAGCGCTGAGCGTCCGCACAACGGCTCCGGCCGCGGCGACCATCGACGGCTGCTTCGTCGTGGTGGCGGCGAACACCGACCCATACACCTTCCTCGGCAGCCGTCCGGTTCGCATCGCCCCCGCAGCAACGCTGCACACCGGACTGTCGGTGGTCGGGCTGCGGTCGCTCCGATTCGCCGACGCGCTAAACGTGCTCTCCGCTGTCTTCCGCGCAAATGGCCGCCTGAGCGACACCGATCCGAGTGTCGTGCAGCGCATCGACGACGTACGCGACGTCACCGTGACGGGGATGCACCCGTTCGGTCACCAGCTCGACGGCGACCACCTCGGTGCCGTCAACGAGCTCCAGCTCGAGTGGGTACCCGACGTGCTGCGCCTGGCCATTCCCGCTGTGTCTGAGTGACACGGCAATCGGTTGCCGCAAACCCCACAGGTAGCCTGCGGCCATGGACATCCGGATCGGCATCACGCACGGCGGTCGGGAGCTCAGCGTCGAGATCGATGATGAGGCTGCTGAAGACGCGGCGGCATCGCTCGAAGGCGCGCTCAGCGGCGATGAGACGGTGCTCTGGCTGAACGATCGCAGTGGGCGCCGCGTCGGCGTGCCCATCGACAAGCTCGCCTACCTGGAGCTGGGTCCGGCTGGCGATCGGCGCATCGGCTTCGCAGCCGACTGAGACTCGAATGCGGGCGTCTGCCGAACGGCCGCTGCCCGCAGACAACGTGCGCGACACCGCCCGCGACGACCCGCGCGAGCACCTGCGCCGCTTGCTCGCATGGTGGTCGCTGCTGGCCGACCTGTCGTTCTCGGACCTGCTGCTGTTCGTGCCCGGACAGGTGACCGCACTCGACGAACTACCCGACGAAGTCGCCGATACTGACTCAACC
>NZ_JAPYOK010000061.1:0-33777 GCF_028283155.1 Candidatus Poriferisodalis multihospitum
GGGTCTGTCAGATTTTCTGTGTATCCGGCGGTGGTGGTTTTCATCGGATGTGGTCGGCGATGCGGTCGCCGTAGTGGACGGTCAGGGTGTTGAGGATGGCTTTCCAGCCGTTGGTCTTGCCGATCAGGTCGGTGCGGTTCTTGCGCCGCGTGGTGGCGACAAGATAGAGGACCTTCATGGCGGCTTGTTCGTTGGGGAAGTGCCCTCGATGGCGCACGGCTCTGCGGAATCGGGCGTTGAGGCTCTCGATGGCGTTGGTCGTGTAGACGACCCGGCGCAGCTCGGCGGGGAACTCCAGGAACGGCGTGAACTCGTCCCAGGCCTGCCGCCAGGAGCGAATCATCGCCGGATAGGTCTGCTCCCAGTCCTCGGCGAACGCCTCGAAGCGGGCTTCGGCGGCCTCGACGGTGGGCGACGTGTAGATCTCCCGCATGGCCTTGGTGATGGGGCCCCAGTGCTTGCGTGATGCGTAGCGGAGGCTGTTGCGGACCATGTGCACCACGCAGGTCTGCACCGTGGCGTCGGGCCAGGTCGCCCGGATCGACTCCGGAAGGCCCGCCAGCCCGTCGCAGCACACGATCAGGGCGTCGGCGAGGCCGCGGTTTCTCAGCTCGGTGAGCATCGTCGCCCACTGCTTGGCGCCCTCGCCGCCTGATGGGCCCAGCCACATGCCCAGCACATCGCGTTCGCCTTGAAGATCAACGCCGATCGCCACATACACGGGCCGGTTCGCGACCTGGGAGTCTCGGACCTTCACGACGATCGCGTCGATCAAGAGCACCGCATAGACCGGCTCGAGGGGCCGGTTCTGCCACGCCGCCATGTCGGCCACGATCTCGTCGGTGATCTTCGAGATCGTCTCCCGGCTCACCGAGACGTCATAGATGTCAGCCAGATGATCTTGGATCTCCCCGGTCGTGAGCCCCTTCGCATACAGGCTGATCACGTTGCCCGACAGGCCCTCAAGACGACGGCGGTGCTTGGGCACCGTCACGGGCTCGAACGTCCCGGCTCGGTCACGAGGCACCGCCAAGTCGACCTCGCCGATCTCGGTCGTCACCCGCTTGGGAGTCGACCCGTTGCGAGAGTTCCCCGACCCGCGGCCCTCGACCGCGTGCCGCTCATAGCCCAAATGCTCGGTCATCTCGACCTCGAGGCCGGTCTGGAGCACCCGGCGCACCAGATCGGTCAACAAGCCGCCCTCGCCGGTCAGCTCCACGCCCTCAGCACGAGCCTGAGCCACCAGCCGCTCGGCCCAGTCGGCCATCGCCGCCTCACCGGCAGCTTCGCTCGCCGGCACAGCCGGCATGTCAAGATCAGTCACAGACATGATCCTCTCCGGCCCACAGCAGCCCGCTGCGGACCCTCAGACCACGCCGCTTACACAGAATTTCTGACAGTCCCCTCGGTGAGCACGGCAACGGTGCAGAACTCGTGGCACAGGTCGATCTGAACCATCTGACTGCTGGCGAGGATGACGATGAACCCCAGGTGCCGGTCATCGATCAACTGGTCGAGATATTGCCTGTCGTCGATGGCCGCCCCTACCTAGCGGTCTTCGCGTTGACGCACCCCGATCAGGACCATTGTCGAGGCTTCGCGAAGTTGCTCGACGAGGTGCTGATTGGCGAGCTCTGGGTTACGCCTCGGATCTTCGAGGAGTACAAGTCGGACCTCTGTGATGACGCGACAAAGTTTCGCGAGGAGGCAGACCGGCGGCTGGCCTTGATGTGCAAAGGCGACGCTGCTTCTGGCGATCGGATCCGGGTCGTCGGAGGGGAGGATCTATTCGACTCCAAGCCATACAGCGATCTCCCGGATGACGCCCGGTCTCCCGTCGGGAGCGACACGACGGTGATTGACGGGCGAGATGCGGAGGGCACGTTCACTGCGACGTTCCTGGGCCCGCTTGAGGTCGACGCAGACACGGATCGCAATGACACGAGCTTGGCGATGAAGGTTGCTCTCACCGCGAGCGGCTGCGAGCAGCGGATCTTGTTTCTCGGAGATCTGGCTCACGAGAGTCTGGGTGAGCTCCTGAAGGAGGCTGACAGCGCGACGCTGGAGTTCGACGTCCTGATCGCTCCGCACCATTGCTCGAAACGTGCACTGTTCGACGAGAACGGCGACGAGGCGAGCGAAGTGACTGATGGCTTGAAGCAGAGCGCAGCCGATGGCGCGTGGGTCGTGGCGAGCTCTCCTCCGATACCGGCTAAGGACACCGACGGTGCTGATCCGCCGCACCGCGTCGCCTGGGACAAGTACGAAGAGATCTTCGGCGCCGACAATCAGGTGTGCACGGGTGAACACGGCAGCGAAAAGGACCCAGATCCGGTCGTATTCGAAGTCGGCGGAGCGACTTGCGGATACGTGAAGCCATCGACTGCTGCGGCGTTGGCAGCTGCGCCTCTGACTAAAGCGTCGTCCGCGGCGCGGCGCCGTCCTCGGCCGACCGAGCGGCGCGGATATGGCCCTGTGAAATAATGACGCCTGACCAAGCTCGAGCAGTCGCTGAGCTTCGCGCCATTGCTCGCCGGGGAGATGGCGCGCTGAAGATACGAAGCGCCATTGACGATTCGGACTCGATCGTGACGGTGCCGGTTCGTGTCCGGACAGGAGACATACGTCGCTATCCGGGCGGTCTTCGCATCGGAACTCACGAGGACTTGGAGATCTTGATCCACGAAGACGTGCCCTTGAGCCCGCCTCTGCTCGTGGCATCAGACTTTCGTTGGGCTCACCACTCGCACGTGACGGGACGCTTCCTGTGTCTCTACATCGACCCGAATTCTCAATGGTCGCCAGCGGACGGGATGTATGGGTTCGTGCACCGCGTGGGGGAGTGGCTGGTCGACGCGGCTGCGGGTGAACTCGACCCACACGGGGGCCCGCTGCATCCGCCCACCACGCTCGGTTTTGGCCATTCTCGAACTCATCTCGTGATTCAAGGCGAGATTCCTGAGAGCG
This sequence comes from Candidatus Poriferisodalis multihospitum, assembly GCF_028283155.1. Classification (NCBI taxonomy): domain Bacteria; kingdom Bacillati; phylum Actinomycetota; class Acidimicrobiia; order Acidimicrobiales; family Candidatus Poriferisodalaceae; genus Candidatus Poriferisodalis; species Candidatus Poriferisodalis multihospitum. Next base: position 2,968 of record NZ_JAPYOK010000061.1, read on the forward strand.
AGCACCGCCGTCTCTTGTGGGCAAATTTGGCAACGAGGGGAAACGACCGAGTCGATGTGGTCGAATTCCACCACTTTGGGCCGAACGCAGCGCCGTTCATGGCTGCAGCGCTGGTTTCGAATAGGCCATTGAGGGGCGACTACGCGTCGACGTTCGCCTCGCTTGTGGGACAGCTTGCAGAACTTGGGTTCAACCCTCGCCGTCTCATTAAGCACATCTTCGACGTAGCGCGTCGCAATCCGTCTGGTACGCCCCTATTCGTGCTTGTCGCCACCTTGAATCGGCGGATCGCAGGGCGTCGATTCCATCACCTGGTGGGTTGGGAGCTACCGACCGATCTTGCCGATCGCTTTCGTGCCCTCGGCGAATCAGAGTCAGATGTCGAAGACTCGGACACGTTTGATGCAGCGACCGAATGGGCAATGGACGCACCGCTTGCTTGGGTGCGTATCCATGAGGCCCGAGAGTCCATCACTCAGCGTCGTGACGCCGATTGTGCGATGTCCGCATTCGCTGGCAAGCGCATCGAGTTGTGGGGGTGCGGTGCGCTCGGCGGATGGATAGCCGAGTTCGTTGCCAGGGCAGGACCAGCATCGCTGATGCTGCGTGACAAAGCCTCAGTCAACCCTGGGCTCATCGTCCGCCAGCCCTACGGAGAAGCGGACGTTGCGCGTCCTAAGGCTGAAGCACTCGCCCAACGCCTGCGGGACATCTGCGGGACCAAGGTGCGCGTCGAGAGCTCAACTGCCGATGTCGTCGGAGCCGACGGGATCAAGCCGAGCCTCGACGACATCGACCTTCTGATCGATGCGACAGCCAGCCGAGGTGTGGCAGCGGCGATTGACCGTTACGCCGCAGCGCATCCAGATGCTCCCCCAATGGTGTCTGTCGTCACTGATGCTCGATGTGAACTTACCGCGCTGTTCGCCTCCCCCAGAGGCGGAGCGGGTCCCGGCTTCAGCGGCAGATCCGCGCTCCACAGATTGAAACGGAGCGCTGACTGTGGCCGCTTCGTCGATGCGTTCTGGGGTTCGCCCCGCATTGATGACCTGGCCCAACCCGAGCCGGGTTGCTCTGCGCCGACATTTCACGGCTCCGCTGCCGATGCAGCCAGCGCAGCCTCGAACCTCGCGAACCTGATGGCGCGTTACTTCGAGGATGCGGGTACCCATCTCGCAGAATTCACCGCCTTACCGCATGCGAAACCGGCGAGCGGAACGGGGCATCGTCGGTTCGAGGAGCCGCCGCCAATCCGCGTAGCTGCGGCTGGCGAATACACGGTCCTGATGACCGAGCCTGCCAGGGCACGAATTCACGAGATCGCCGGCGCCGCCTTCAGGTCGGTACCGGTGGTCGAAACCGGTGGACTCCTCATTGGCGAACGGAACGATGCGACGCGCACGATCACCATCGAGGGAGCCTCGGGCCCGCCGTCCGACAGCAAGCACAGCGCGGATGGTTTTGTGCGCGGCACTCGCGACGTCGACCAGATGCTCGACGTTCTCCGCCATAACGCATCGGAGCAGGCGGTCTACTTGGGCGATTGGCATTCTCACCCCAACAGCACCGCAGCGCTCTCAGACACGGATCGCGAGGCTGCCCGAGGCCTAGTGGGCGACGGCGCCTCAGTGCTGCTCATCTGGGCGGGCAAACCTGAAGCGCCGAAATGGGTAGCTGAAGTCCTGCATCCCGACCCGGCCAAGGAGCCACTAGGCGCACGAGACTCAGAATCCGCTCGTCCAGTGCCAGCCGTGCGGCCCCGAACCAACTCTGCGCAACCGGCGTTCGCAGCGCGTCAGCAATGTGACGCCCCCATGCCGCCAAGACGACCGCTCACTCCAGCGAAGGCAGGACGACCAACAATCCTCGTGGCGCTATCCGGCGGTGGCTTTCGGGCAACCCTCGCCGGGCTCGGTGTGCTTCGATTCCTCGCCGATGCCGACCTCCTAGATGACGTACGCATCATCTCAAGCGTGTCCGGTGGATCGCTCACAAACGCCTTGATGGCCACACACTGGGAGAACGGTCGCGCCCAACCGGCATTCGACGAACTCGTCCTCCAGCCCATCCTCGAATCGATCACCAACCGATCATTCCTCGCCGACCTCATCCGCAACATCTGGCGCACGGCGAAACCCGGCGCGACGAGGACGACCGTGCTCGCAGATCGGCTCGACAAGTGGTTCTTGGATGGACGACTCCTCAAGGACCTCCCGGCAGGCAGCTGGTTCATGTTCAACGCGGCCAACGCCACTGAAGGCATCCGATTTCGATTCGACGCAGATGTGATCGGCGACTACGTCAACGGCAGCATCGCAACTGCCGACACGAACATCCGGGTCTCGACGGCGGTGGCGGCCTCAGCCGCTGTTCCCGGCTACTTCCCCCCGCTTCGGCTTGAGCACCTGGAGTTCCCGTGCAACGCCGACACAGCGGTCGACGTCGTTGACGGAGGTGTCTACGACAATCTCGGTCTGGAGGCAATCCAGCGAAGACGTGACGAAATCGACAACCCCTTCCTGATTTCTCTGAACGCCGGTGCGCAGCTGACGCAGGGCAACCAATCAGGTGTCATTAGCCGCCTCCCCGTTGCAGGCTCGCTCTGGCGAACGACGGGCGTGATGCACAGGCAGACCAGCTCACTCCGCACGAGGCGTCTCTTTCAAGAATCAATGGAGCCGAATGGAAGACCGTTTGCGCCGTTCACCCTCACCACGGAATTCCCAAACAATCTTCCCGAGGACAAGCAGAAGCGCTTGCAGACGTGGCGCCAGCGCAACGAAGAGCACACATCCGCCCAACGAGCCGCACTCGCCTCCATCCCGACCACCTTCGCAAAGCTCGATCAGGCCGACGCACTCGCACTGGTTCAGCGAGGTTGGTGGCTCATAGGGGCCGTCCTGTCAGTGCATCACCCCGATCTCCTGCTGCAATCGCCAACGTGGGATCTTCCGAACTTCTAGCGCCAAGGAGACCTACGTTCCCGCACTCTCTGATGTCCCGACGAACACAGGAGGATCGTTCATGAGCATCATCAAATCGTTCGCTGTCGGTGAAGGCGACTGCTGCTACATCAAGCATGATTCAGACAACTTCACGATCATCGATGCCTCGCTTCCTGACAGTCGACGTCAAGAAATACTTAAGGAAATCAAGAACGAACGCCAGTCGAAGCAAATTGTGCGGGTGATCGCGACACATCCGGAAGCCGACCACGTCGGAGGGCTTCACCATCTTGACGATGCGATCGGAATAGTGAACTTCTACTGTGTCAAGAATCAGGCTCGAACAGACTCCAACCATCCGGGTGTTCAGCGATACCGAAAGCTCCACAACAGCAAGAAGGCCTTCTACATCCGAAAGGGATGCGGGCGCCGCTGGATGAACAAGAATTCAGAGGAGCGCGGATCGGCAGGAATCAATATCCTGTGGCCCGACCGCGCCCACGATAGCTTCAAGACGGCTCTGGAGGAAGCCGAGAACGGCGGCTCGGCAAACAACATATGCCCCATCATTCGCTATAAGCTCACCGGAGGTGCATCGGCGTTCTGGGCAGGTGATCTTGAGACGAATTATCTCAAGGGCATCCAGAACGCTGTCTCCCTTCCAAAGACTACGTTGGTGTTCGCACCTCATCATGGCAGATCATCAGGAAGGCTCCCCGCATCGTGGCTTCAGGATCTTGACCCAAAGATCGTTGTCATCGGCGAGGCGCAATCACAGCACCTGGACTACTACGCCAACTACAATACAATTACGCAGAACTCTGCCGGAGACATCGCATTCGAATGCACGGGAAGCGATGTGCACGTACACGTCACCTCCGGGAACTATAGAGTCAGTTTTCTGCAGAATAGGCGGATTCAAAGCCTCCCGAGAATGCGATATATTGGATCACTGTCAGTCTGATTCGTTGAATCCGCTGCCCAGAATATGCGCGCTCCGAGTTTAGCTCGGGCAATAGTCGCCGGAGCCCAACTTAACTGGTCACTACAGGTCGTTGTCCAATCGATTGCGGTGGCAGCGCCTAGAACGACTCAGCTTGCAAACTCATCAATAGGCCCAACATACCATGCATGGAATTGGGAAGAATAGAACGAGTTCGCATTCTTCGCTTTCGCGAACGGCTCGTGAGTAACATACAACACCATGGGGCTTCGATTTGCGTCGAGCACCATACAGTTCGCTTGATTGTTCGTCACTATCGGCAGGCCGCGACTCGACCAAGCGCCATACGCGAGATGTTGAGATGGCGCATTCCCAAAGAAAGTGAGGGTCGGCTTCAGAACATCCAAGAACTCATACGAACGTCCAGAATCTCGTCCGTGATGCGGAGCTATTAGGACGTCGATATTGGACACTCTTGATTCGTGCTCAGACAGGATGTGCTCCCAAGTGGCGTCGTGAGAGTCTCCTCCAAACACGATCTTGTTCGAGCCTGTGTGATATAGAAGCACATACGAGCAGTCGTTGTAGTCGTCATCCTTTTCGTTTGCGTCATCTACTAGCGCCTGCGTTGGAGCTAGAACTGTTATTCCATCACCCCCTAGGCCATCATCGCTTTCATTCCAGTACTTTCCGTGCGCACCTGACAGGAGCGTCAATCGCCTGGGGTCAACGTTTGGCTTCGAGTCTCGGAGGTTCTTGTAGAACTTCCAGTCCAGCTCATCGTAGGGCGAACTGGTCCATGTCGCTGAATCCAGTTGTTTCTTGTTGTCCGTGTCCCAGAAGTTTAGGGGCCTAAACTGATCGAAGAGGTGCCTGATTCCGTCCATATGGTCCATGTCGGGGTGAGTTTGAATGTACCGGAAAATGCTCGACATGCCATGGTTCCGCATGTACTCGATGGGATTGACGGGGTGCTTCTTCTGGCCAAAATTGCCGAGTGTACCTCTCATTTCTATATGGGAGCCGATCGAGTAACCGCTCTGCGTCCCCTGTGGGCGTGCATTGCATACATCAATCACCGTTAGGTGCCCGGAGAAATGCTCAATAAGCGAGCAGTCCCCCTCCTTGACGTTCAGAAAGTGCATCCTGGGCATAGCGCCTCCTACAGGTAGTTGTCAGTCTGGTTGCGCTAGGCGAGAGCGCTCTTCGGTTAGTCGGCTGAAGAAGCTCTCGGCGTAACGCTCCGCGCGCTGGTACACCATATCGCGCCGCTTGTACGCCATGACGCTTGCCACTACCAAGACAGCGGAGTTCACCAGCGCCCATGCCAACTCAGTTAACGACTTCAGGAGGAGATACCAACTAATCCCAGCAGCGAAGGCGCTTGCTGAGAACCACAGCAGGCTCATTCCAGCGAAGTTGCGTACGAATCCATAGTCCTCATTGTGTTTGGTCAACAATCCACGATCCGGATGCTGTCGAAATCTTGAACGCAGGCTGCGCACAGCGTCATCGATTGTCTGTGCGATCTGCTGTTCGTCGCCCGAATTCAATTCGGAGTACAAGTCTAAGTCGAGCAGTTGGCATATGGATTCATAGTAGAGGTTGCGCTGTTGACGCGACAAACGCGTACTGCCCGGCAAGAGCCATTGGTGAGTCGGAAGACCATATGGCCAGTCAGAAAATACTTTGCGTTCATATCGGAGACCTGCAGAGGCAGCGAAGTACGAGAGTCCAACACTCGCCACGAGCCAAATCCCTCCTGCGGTCAAGAGACGTCCATACCAATCGAAGAGCGAAATGCCTAACGGAGCTAACGCCAAGCCCACAGGAATAGTTGCGAAGAGAGACGGCAGTAGACGTGCTTTCAACTCATAGCGATCACGAAATCTCGTTATCGATAATGACATCCGAACTTGCTCATCTGCGCTTGGGTGGTTCTAGTTCATCAGGTAGCTGTCGGCTCCGGCACCAGGTTTGGGGTAGAACTCATGGCCCTCGTACTGTCTATTCGTCTTGCCAGCCAGTTGACTTACATCAGTCACTCACTGATAATGCTCGGTAATCGAAAACCTGCTTCCGCTTATCGCCACCTCTGTCGGTAGGAGAAGGATTGAGGTCTCGGCGCTGGATCTAGACGAGCTGCCGGAACTCTCCGTCACGGCGCCCGACACAGCCACAGATTTGCCTCAGCGGCGTGCCGAAGTGTCCCTCCTGACTCTGACCTTTGTTGACGGCTTCTTGGGTAAGGCCGTGACACCGCCTCGAAGCCGCGCGCGAAGGTACGGCGCGCGGCGGCAATAGACGCGGATAGTCCTTTGCGCGCGGCCCAACGGAAACCTTCTGGCAGTCCCCAAGGCACTAACGCTTTCGCCGGCAAGCGGGCGACGGCGTTCATCGACTCGGGCGGCATCTTCGTGTCGACGCCGATGTGGGACCTCGCGCACGCCGTGTGGCAGTTCGCCTCTGTCTGCAACGATGCCGATCGGTGGCCGGGTGGCTGGCCGAGCCCGCCCGACCGGTCGGCGCGCATCGCGGCGCTGGTGGGCGGCTGCCGGCTGGGCGCCGAGCGGGCCGATGAGCTCGCGGACATGGTGGTGGCAGTAACCGCCGGGACCGAGATAGTCCAGCCCGAAGGGTGATCCCAAGCCTGCAAGAAAACCATGCGTGTCGTCTCGGAAGTCGACAGTACGGTGCGACGGCAGCTTGGTTCGGGCTCGCAGCGAGGAGCACCCACTTGGCGGTGCCTGAGGTGTCGAATCCCGAAAAGACGTAACCCCGGCCGTTTGCCGAAGCAGGGACGGTTCCGGGGTTTTCAGGAGGCATCTTACTCCGTGACGGCACCGGCGCCACAGACGATCTACGACGTCAGCCTCGTAGCGAAGCGCCTCACCGCTGCCCGCATGGGGCCGTATCTTGACGATTCGGCGGGCGACGCCACCGCAGCGTTGCGCCTGTACGACTGGAACAGCGCAGTAGCGGGAGCCATGCACGCGGACCTCGGCCGACTCGAGGTCGTCTTTCGCAACGCCGTCGACTTGGCGCTCACGAGTCTCGCAGCCTCAAAGGCTTGGACACAGCCGTGGTACGCCCAAGAATCACTCTTCCGTGGGCGCAGCGGCGAGGTCGCCCGCGAAGCCGTCGCTTCTGCGGTGCATCGCGCGAGCCGGCGCAAGCGTCGTGCCCCAGGGCACGGCGGCGTCATCGTCGAACTCGGGTTCGGGTTCTGGAGGTTCCTCTGCGGCCCCGCCTATCTCACGGCCCTGTGGGTGCCGGCGCTCGCATCGGCTTTCCCCCAACATCCCGCCCAAGACGACCCGCGCCGCATCCGTGCCGAAGTCGAGCATCGGATGGAGAGACTGCACTTGCTCCGCAACCGGATCGCCCATCACGAGCCGATCTTCCGCCGCGATCTCGAGTGCGATCACAGTCAGTTGCTGGAATTGATCGGGTGGATCTGTATGGAAAGCCGCACGTGGGCCGCCGCCGTCAGTCGCACCCCCGAAACGATCGCCGAGCGATCGCGCTGAAGCACGCCGGGCGGGGTGCGGATGGGGGGCACTCGGGTGCGCAGGGGCACAATGGGCCGTCGAGGGGACACGTCATGGCACAGGCATTCTCGGTCGAGGAGATCATCGGTCACCCGGCTCCGCAGGTGTGGGCCGCCCTGGTCGACTGGCCGAACGCTCACCGGTGGATGCCCGGGATCGACACGATCGCCGCCGACGGCCAGACCGCCGAAGGCACCCGGCTGACGTTCCGCGCTCGTGGCAAGGATCGCTCCAGCACCATCGTGCGATGCGTCGCCGGGCAGTCGATCGTGCTGCGCTCGGTTCAGTGCGACGGGTGCCCGCCGGCTAACCCGCTTGCCCGAGTCCGAGTTCGCGCGAGATCACGATCCTCTGGATCTCGCTGGTGCCTTCGCCGATTTCCAAGATCTTCGCGTCGCGATAGAACCGCGCCACAGGAGTTTCGTCAATGAAGCCATACCCGCCGAAGACCTGCGTCGCTTCTCGGGCCGCGGCGACTGCCGCCTCGGTGGCGTAGAGCTTGGCGATAGCCGCTTCCTTCTTGAACGGCAGCCCTGCGTCTTTGCGTTCCGCGGCCGCATAGGTCACTTGTCGAGCGGTTTCCACGGCTACCGCCATGTCGGCGCATTTGAATGCGACTGCTTGGTTGCTGCCGATCGGTCGGCCGAACGCCATTCGCTGGTTCGCATACGCCGTGCATTCTTCGAGGCAGGCTTGAATCAGCCCGACTGCGAGTGCCGCGATGGCGATCCGCCCGTCATCGAGGGTCGCCAAGAACTGCTGGAAGCCGCGGCCAGGCGCCCCGAGGAGGTTGGATTCGGGCACTCGACATCCGTTGAACAACAGCCCATGAGTGTCCGATGCGTGCCATCCCATCTTGTGGTACGCCGGCTCCACGATGAAGCCGTCAGTACCCGACGGCACGATGAAGGTTGAGATGCCGTCGGCGGTTCGCGCAGTCACGTTGACCACGCTGGTGATGTCCGTGCCCGAGTTCGTGATGAAGCACTTCGATCCGTCGATCACCCAGTGCGGCTCTCCGCCCGCAGTGTCGAGCGAGGCCCGCGTCTTGGTTGCGCCGGCATCCGAACCAGCGTCCGGCTCCGTCAGTCCGAATCCGGCGAGTGCTTGACCGGCCACGAGTTCGGGCAGGAACTCCTCCTTCTGTGCGTCCGATCCGAATTCGAAGATCGGTTTTGCACCCAAGCAGACGCCGGCTTCAAGCGTGATGCCGAGCGATTGATCCGCGCGGCCGATTTCCTCGATGGCGATGCACAGCGTTGTGAAGTCCGCGCCTGCCCCGCCGTACTCCTCCGGGAAGATGAGGCCGAAGAGCCCGAGATCGCCCATGTCCTTGACGGTGTCGGTCGGAAACGTGTGGTCGAGATCCCACTGCACTGCATTGGGTTTGATCTCGGCGTTCGCGAAGTCACGGACGACGGCCCGGAACTGGTCTTGCTCCTCAGTGAATTGCATGTTGCGTCGCGCTCCGTCGGTGAGATGTTGGGGCAGTCGCCTAAAGGGCCAGAAACGTGCGTTGGAGGTCGCGGTCGTCGTGGAGTGCGGCAATGGCGACGTTCTCGATGATCTCGCCCTTGTCCATGATCAGGCCGCGTTCCGCGATGCGAGCCGCGAAGTCGAGGTTCTGCTCGACGACGAGCACGGTGATCCCTCGTGCGAGATTGATGTGGTCGATGGCCTCGGCGATTTCGTCGAGGATCGAGGGCTGAATGCCTTCAGAGGGTTCGTCGAGGAGCAGCAGTTTCGGCTCGGAGACGAGTGCTCGTGCGAGGGCCAGGATTTGCTGCTGACCGCCTGAAAGGCTGCCGCCGCGAGCCCGTCGGCGCTCCGCGAGCAGGGGGAACTCGTCGTAGACCTCGTCGATCTTCGCATCGGCCGAACCGCGAACTGCTGCGGCGCCGACCTTGAGGTTCTCCGCGACGGTGAGCTTGGGAAAGATGTCGCGTCCTTGGGGTACGTGGGCGATTCCCAGTCGGGCTCGTTCATGGGGCCGCAGCGGCATCAGATCGGTTCCCTGGAACGTGAGCGTCCCGCCCGTGGGACTGATTTCGCCGCTGAGCGCACGCATGAGCGTCGTCTTGCCGACGCCGTTGCGGCCGAGGATGGCGGCTCGCTCGCCTGCGGCAAGGGAGAGGTTGATGCCGTGCAGCACCGCTGCAGACCCGTAACCGGCTCTCAGGTCACTCGCCTGCAGCATCGGCGTGCCTTCCTCCTAGGTAGATGTCGATGATTCGTTCGTCCCTCGAGAGCTGTTCGAAGCTGCCTTGGGCGAACAACGAGCCCATGTGGAGCACGGTGATGGGTGCGTCCAAGCGGCGTACAAATTCCATGTCGTGCTCGACGACGATGACAGAAGCGCGCTCGCCCATTTCGGTGACCAGCGCCGCGGTGCGCTCTGTCTCGCCGCGTGTCATTCCGGCCGTCGGCTCGTCGAGCAGTACGACGCTGGGTTCGCCGGCGACAACCATGCCGATCTCCAGCCACTGCTGCTGGCCGTGAGACAGTGTCCCGGCAGGGCGTTCGGCGTCGCCCCGCAACCCCAGCCATGCGAGAAGCTCCGATGAGCGAGTGTGGGATGATTCGATGTTGCGGGACTTTGCGTAACAGGCCAGCCAGAGGTTCTCTCGGGTCGTCAGGGCTGCATAGATCGATGCGACCTGCAGCTTGATCCCCACGCCGCCGCGCGCCCGGCGGTAGGGATGCCATTTGGTCAGGTCGTGATCGTCGAGGGTGACCGCTCCGGAGGTGGCTCGCAACTGACCAGAGAGCAGGGCGAGCAGGGTGCTCTTGCCGGCCCCATTAGGTCCGATGAGACACGACACTCCCTGAGACGGGAAATCCAACGTGACGTCATCGACTGCCGCTAGACCGCCGAACTGCTTGGTAACGCCTTGGACGGCAATCCGGTGCCCCCGATCCTCCGAACTGCGGTGGGGGAATACGTCCGAGACATCGTCACCGTTCTGCAATGGCACCGGTCCACCGGCAGCAGGCGGCTGATCGCGCCCGGCCAGCGTCGTGGAAATACGGCTCCGCATCCGTCCGAGGCCGGGGACGATCCCTCCGGGCAGTGCCAGGACGATCACGATCAAGAGCAGCCCGAGAACGATCGGTTCGTTGTCTCCGCTCGCTCCGCCGAACCACGATGAGAACCCTTTGACAACCAGCACGCCGACGAACGCCCCTGCGACGCTGGTTCGGCCCCCGACCAGCACCCAGATCACGACCAGCGCAGCAGGAGCGAGCGAGAAGACCGGCGGGCTGATGAACCTGCCCCACGCCGCGAAGAGCGCGCCCGCGAAACCGGCGATGGCCCCGCCGATAGTGAACAGAGCGAGCTTGTGTCGGCGGACGTCATAGCCGAGCAACTCGGTACGCAGCTCGTTGTGCTGCAAGGCGACCGAAATGCGGCCGAACGGCCTGCGAGCGATGATCCGAACGACCACAGCGATAACGAGACCAGCGGCGGCGCACACCAAGAAGAACTGTGTGCGGGTGAGCACATAGCTCTCCGCGCCGGGCAGCCGCACCGTAAGCCGGGGAATGCGGGTCATGCCGTTGTACCCGCCGAATGGTGCATCGCCGATGCGGTACGCGGTGCCTGAGGTCGAGTTGACGAACGCGAACAGAACCAAGCTGGTGGCCAGCGTGATGATCGCCACGTACACGTCGGTGACGTTGCCGTAGAACATGAAGTAGCCGAGCAGCGCGGCGACGATCGTCCCCGCCGCAATGGCGGCCAGTACTGCGGTGACCGTCTCGCCGGTGTTGTCAGCGAGATTGATGGCCCAGAACCCGTAGGTGTAACCGCCGACGCCGTAAATGGCCGCTTGGCCGAGGCTGAAGATCCCTCCTTGGCCCCATACCAGCGTGAGAGACAGAGCGAGGATCGCTTGGGTGGCCCACAGAGTCCACTCGAAGGCCGTGAACTCCTCGACCAGGTTGGCCAGCACGGCGACAACAGCAAATGCGGCTAAGGCCGCGGCTGCGTCGTTTCGCATCGAACCGCGTGCGGTGCCTGCTGGGTGGGAGCGCAACAGCGCCGTGAGGGACTTCATCGAAGGCTCCGTTGGCCGGTAAGGCCCTGGGGCATGAAGCGCAGGATCACGATCGCAGCGATCAGCAACATGGCTTGCCCGATGACCGGCGTGAACAGACTCGTGCTGACGTTCTCGATGAACCCCAGCAGCCCACTGGCAGAAACCGGGCCGGCCACGAAGGCAGGCCCGCCGACGATCACCGTCATGAACGAGCGGGCCACATACGTCTGGCCCATGGTGGGAATGACACCCACGAGGGGGGCCAGCACTGCACCCGCTGCACCAGCAAGCGAGGCGCCGAACCCGAACGTCCACATGTTGATCCGAGACGTGTTGACGCCGAGACTCTCGGCCATCGTCGGCGACTGCACCGACGCACGCGCGTGCAGCCCGTAGCGGGTGTGGCGCATGACGGCGTAGGTGACCAGCACGCACGTCACGGCTGCCCCCATGAGCACGACGTTGTAGGTCGACATCGAGTAGTCGCCGACATCGAAGTTGCCGACCGGTACTGCGATGCCTTCAGTAACCGATCCGTAGATGTTCTCGATGACCTGCACCATGACCAACGACAGGCCCCAGGTAGCCAGCATCGTGTCCGCCAGACGGGCGTAGAGCCATCGGATCAGCAAACGCTCGACGATGATGCCGAACACCCCGACTGCCACTGCCGCGGTCAGCATCGCGACCCAAATGTTGAGTCCGTTGCGAACCCCGGTGAGCGTGGCGAACGCCCCCAGCATGATGAACTCGCCGTGAGCGAGATTGATGATCCCCCTCATGCCGAAGGTGACCGCCAACCCGACCGACACCAAGGCCAGCACCGAGATCGTCGTCGCGAGGCCGAAGCCGAGGTTGAAAAGTCGATCGAAGGCCATCGGCTCTGAGCGCTCCGTTGTTCTTCAGGTTCAGAACACAGCCGCAGGAAGGCGCCGAGGGGTGTTGGCGCCTTCCTGCGACTGGATGTCGCCAGCTCCGCAGCTTGGGATCAGGGAGTGAACTGCTGGTTCGTGTCGGGGCTGGCGATGAGGTCGCAGACGTCCTGCTCGAACGACGGCGGGATGTTGTCGAACGTCTCGAAGACGTCGAAGCCGTTGCTGGCATTGGCCCGGGCCAGACTCACTGGCTGGACCAGGTGGTGCGAACCCCCGTCCAGACTCACCTCGCCCTTCGGGCTGGAGAAGCTGACGCCGCTTTCGAGCTGAGCGATCACAGCATCGCGGTCCAATGTCCCTGCTGCGTTCACTGCGTCAGCCCACAGGTGCCACCCCTCCCAGACGTACACAGCGAGGTCGGTGATATAGGGGTAGTCGCTGCCGAACTCGCCGTGCCATGCAGCGACGAATTCCCCGTTGGCCGCGGTGTCGAGCTCTTCGAAATACGGATAGGCGACGATGATGCCTTCAGAGGAGGCTGCATCGAGCGCCACCTGCTCGCTGCCCAGACCGAACGTCGTTGACACGATCGGGATATCGGCGTTGACCCCGGCCGCGTTGTACTGGCTGTAGAACGACATGTGAGCGCCCCCGACCAGCAGCGAAACGACCGCATCGGGATTCGCGTCCTGCACTTCTGAGATCGTGGTGCCGAATTCGGCCACGTCGAGCGGGAAGAAATCCTCGCCCACGATCTCGCCGCCGTTGGCGGCCGCATATTCGCGGACCCAGTCCGCCGAGATCTGGCCGTAGTTGTAGTCCGCGGCGAGCACGTACAGGCGCGGCCCCATGTTCTCGATGGCCCACGGGATCAGAACCTGGAGCTGCTGGGTTGGCACGACGCCGGTGACGAACGTATTGCGGTCGCAGACCCCGCCCTCATAGAGGACGTTGTAGAAGTACAGCAATTCGGCTTCGTCGAAGATCGGACGAATTGCCTCACGCGACGCGCTGGTGATGCCTGCATGGACCACCGCGAGGTCTTCGGCCACCAGCCGGTCGGCGCCGGCGATGTACTCGTTCTGATCGGACTTTGAGTCGAGAGCCACAAGCTCGAGTTGGCGACCGAGCACACCGCCTTTCGCATTGATGTCGGCGATCGCGAGCCGCGTCGCGTCAGCCATCGGCGTGCCGTATATGTTCAGCGGCCCGGTTTCGTCGAGGAGGCTTCCGACTCGAATCGGTTCGGTATCCGCTGGAGCAGCAGGTTCGTCCGCGGCAGTGTCATCCGCTTCGTCGGCAGCCGTGGTCTCTGGGGCCTCGGCCGCCGTATCTGCGGTTCCCGCGTCCGCGGCCGCTGCAGTGTCTGCGGCCGGTTCGGCGTCATCATCACTGCTGGTGCAAGCCGCCGCCGTCAGCGCAAGTGCGACGATTGCGACGGCGAGTCTGGATAGACGACTGCGGGCGCTGCGCCCGGACACACTTGGATTTGCAGACATAGGAACTGGCCTCCCCTTCGTGACGCTTCAGCCGTCGACCGCGGTCGCCGCTCGCCACGGCTCCTACGGCGCGATCGGCTTGATGCGTGTTCTGGGCAGTGCTTATGGCCCTGATACGAGTCGCCAACACACGCGATTGCAGGGTTGGGCGGAATTACCCGCGAATGCAGGTACGCGCTAGAGCAGTCGCAACTCGCGGGCTACCGCCACGGCTTCGATGCGGTTGCGAGCGTGCAGTTTCGACAGCAGCGCTTGTGTGTAGCTGCGCACCGTGTTCTCGGCCAGATGCAACTCGGCGGCGATCTCCTTGCTGGTGCGTCCCAGTGCCATCACGCACAGGACCTCGTATTCGCGCAGGGTCAGCGACTCGTAGACGCCGCCTTCATCTCCGAGCCGCAGCGCACGAGCTTTCGGGTCGACGACCAGCGACGGATCGACGTAGATCTCGCCGGTCATCACGCGACGCAGTGCATCGACCAGATTGCTGGCGTCCTTCAGCACGACTCCTACCGCGCCGGCGTTCAGGCAGGCTCGCAGCGGCTCCCGATCGTCAAAGGCGGTATGAATGATGATGCGAGACGTCCGCGAAGCGTCGGCCAGCAGCCGGCACAGGTGCGGTGCGAAGCTGTCCCCCAGCTTGAGGTCCAACAGCACTAGGTCAGGCCCGAGCGATTTCGCGAGCGCCACCCCATCGACCCCGTTTGTGGCCTCGCCGATCATGGTGAATTCCGTCTGGCCGGCCAACAGCTGGCGGACTCCGTCGATCACAACCGGATGGTCGTCGATCACCAGGACTGAAGCGGTCATCAGTGCTCGCCGACGGGCATGGTGATGCGGACCGTTGTCCCGCCATCCTCTCCAGGCCGCACCTCTAGGTCGCCGCCTTGGCGTTGTGCTTGTCGCAACATCGAGGCCAAGCCCCAGTGTCGATCGCCGGACGGAATCACGAGGAGCTCGAATCGTTCTGGCAGCCCGTGGCCGTCGTCCTGTATCACCAGCGAGACTTCTGCGTCTCGGAATTCCAGCGTTGCGACGACCATGGATGCCTGCGCGTGTTGTTCGATGTTGAAGAAGGCTTGGCGGGCGATGCTGACGAGCGCAGCCTCGACTCGTTGCGGCAACGGACGAATGGCGCCCCGCACGACGAAGTGCGCCATGAGTCCCGATCTGGCTGCTAAGTCGTCTATTTCGCTTTGAAGCGCAACTGTGGCGGACTCGTTGGAATCGCCGGGCTCGGTGACATTGAATGCCTGGCGCATTCGTTGGGTCGCTTCTTGGGCCTGGCGCTCGATGCGCTCGGCGATCGCGGACTGGCTCCCATTTCCTCCGTCTCGCAGACACTGAGCAGCCACGCTGATCGAGAACAGCAGCTGGCTGACGTCATCGTGGAGATCGGTCGCAATGCGCTGACGTTCAGCGTCGACGTGTCGACGGATGGCTGTGGCGGCTCGAATCGACGCAGCCATCATTGGCGCCAGGTTGATCGCCGCTTCTTCGAGCAGCACTTTGGATCTGTCGCCGATAGACCCGATAGAGCGCAGCCCGCCGTAGAGGATCCCTACGAGTTCGTCGTCGTACTCGACGGGCACAGCCACCATGCCGCCGAGCCCTTCAGCGGACACGACATCGGCGAAATGGTTCGTGATGCGCGGATCTGTGGTGTAGTTCTCCACCTCGATCGGTCGGCGCTCGATCATCACCCGGCCGCCCATGCCCTCGCCCGCCGAGACCTGAACTTGGCGAAAGCGGTCGGTGCGTGCTCCATGAACACCGCGCATCGCGTAGTGCGACAAGCCGTCGCGTACGGCCACCGACACAAGAGGAAGTCCCAGGAGTCGATGCAGCAGCGTCGCGGTGCGCTGGGCGAGCGCTCCTGGATCGAGGAATCCAATCAGCGTCTCGCTGAGGTCCGCGAGCCGTTCGAGATCCTCTAGGCGGGCAGCTTCACTGCCTCCAATGCCGTTCCCCCCCGGCCTGACTTCAGCCATGGCTCCCTCGCGCTCCGAGACCGATGGTTCCCCAATCAATAGAGCACGATTCGTGTGCCCTTCGTTCAGCCGTCGAGCCTTTCCTTTGCCATCGGAGATAGGGCGAATCCGCCCACCAGCTTTTCATAGGCCCGGCCCACCCGAATCAGCGTGCGCTCGTCCCACTGTCTGCCCACAATGCTCATGCCCACAGGCATTCCGCCGCCTGCGGCGACCGGAATCGTCAGGTCAGGATTGCCCGTCACGTTTGAGACCGCCGTATTGGGGATCATCTCCAGCGCACGTGCCACGTACTCGTCGATTGGGGCGTCGCTCGAGGGAATCTTCGTTGCCGGGAACGGCAGCGTCGGGTAGCACAGCACGTCATAGTCAGCGAGCGCGGCGTCTACGGCAGCGTTGATCTTCGGGCGGACGTTGGAAGCGCGGGCATAGGCCCCTCCACCTGTGTGCGAGAACGTGTGCTCAGCACATAGGAGCACGAACTTGAGCGTTTTGGATGTCAGCTCAGCGTGTGCCCTCCAACCACGATGTGTGTGCTCGATCTGCTCGGGATCGAACAGACCCCGGTAGTTCATGCCGTAGCCATTGCCGCGGATCATCTGCCACATTGCTCCATCAGTGGCGATGACGTTCCAGACGTGCAGCGCGTCCCGGTGCTCGGGCACCGAGACGCTCTCAACGGCCGCTCCTGCGTCCGCGAGGCGACCGGCGGCTGCCTCCACGAGTGCGTCCGACACCGGATCGCTGAGCCCTTCCCAGCCGAATCCCTCGGCGACCACTCCGATCTTGAGCCCGTCGATGCCGTCGTCCATGCCGTCGGAATAGTTGATGCCCGATGGCGCGTGCGGTTGGCGCGGATCGTTGCCGTCAGGACCCGCGATCGCTGTCAGGAACGTTGCGAGATCATCCATGTTCCGGGCGATCGGCCCCAGATGATCGATGGTCCACTCGATCGGATAGGCCCCGGTGTAAGGAACCAGGCCAAAGGTGGGCTTCAGCCCGACGTTGCCGCAGAACGCGGACGGCATCCGGATCGATCCGCCCTGGTCGCCGGCGATGGCCATGTCCACCTCGCCGGCTGCGACGAGCGCGCCGCTTCCGCCTGACGATCCCCCTGAGGTGCGTGAGGTGTCCCAAGGGTTGCGAATGGGGCCCGTCGCGCAGGTGTGGCTGGCTCCCGAGAAGCAGAGGTCTTCGCAGGCCGATTTTCCGAGGATTCGGCCGCCTGCCGCAAGGATGCGCGAGACAACCGTGGCGTCGATTGTCGGCACGTAGCCCTCGACGATTCGAGAACCGTTCATCATCGGAACACCCGCTACGGCCACGTTGTCCTTGATGGCGAACGTCTTGCCTGACAGAGGTCCCGAATCGATGTCTTGGAGGTCGCATCGCACATACCAGGCGCCGAGCTCGTTGTCGGCATCGTCTGGCCGGTAGCTGCTGCGGTCGGGAGCCTCGGGCTTGGACCCGTCGTACATCGCATCGACGTACTCGTATGAACCCAACGCGCCTTCGATCAGCGCCTGATACACCGAGAGCTCGTCGTCATGAAGCCCCAGACTCCAGCGCTGCGAAATCTCGCGCAGCTCATCCAGATCGGGTACTGGAACGGCCACCGCTACCCCCATGTCGTCCGTCTTCGCGACCCCTTTCAGGGCCGAGCCGCTCGCAGCGTAAGTTCGCCCGCGAACGCCATGTCACCTGCAATTGCGGGTATCTGGAACTGGGGCAACCGACCCGCCGCCGGGCAGTCGATCGTGCTGCGTTCGGTTCAGGGCGGCGTGAGGGCGGACTACGCCTACGAGGTCCACCCCCACGATGAGGGCACCTCACGAGTCACGCTGACCGCCGACTGCCAGAGCACGGGCGTGCTGTGGCGTGTGATGTGGCCCCTGCTGCGCATCGCCATCCGAGCGTCCGACGCCAAGCAGCTCAGACTCCTGCGGGCCACGCTCGAAGACACCTGACCGCCCGCGCTGCTGCTGGATCAGCGTGCTCGGCGAGCTCTGCGGACCTGGCGTACTGCCTCGACGGCGATGTCGGCTGCCTCGTCTTCGGAGAGGTCGGTGTTCCTCGCGGCACTTTCGGCGAGGTCAGCGCTGAGAGCAGCAGCGTCGGCCGAGTAGAGCGCCCAAGCTGACTGTCGGGTGATGCCCAGGGCCCTGCCGATGGCCTCCCACGTGGCCCCTGCCTCGCGAGCCGCAGCCACCGTCTCGCGCTTGAGTTCATCGCACTCATCGATGGCGCGCACGAGTTCGCGCAGCGCGTCGATGGGCTTCGCCGGCAGGCGGTCGTGAGCGATGAGGCTCATGTTTGTCAGTTTAACCTGACAAACAAGCTCTGGCCGCCGCGGGAGTCCTGGCGATGGTGCAGAGACCTCTTCCGTCAGTCGCTGCAGTTCCTTGGCGAGACCGCTCGTGCAGCCCGGATCGACAAACGACCTACGTCGGCGGCTACTCGCCGAAGCTTGGCGTGGGCCTAGCTGATGTTCCCAAGGACCTGTTTCGTCCCAAGACAACTGAAGAGCTCATCAACGAAGGCCACAGTTAGAACCCCTGCGCCGCTCGACCAGAAGCGACGAGCCGTCAGATGGACGGTGTCACCCGCCATTTTTCGACTCGCCGCTCATGGCGCCGTTGCCTGCGGTCAGCGCGTGCCTGGTTGCGTTCAACAGCGATCGCGCTGAGCGGGTACCGATCGCGTCCCTTGTGCAGCCACCATGCCCCGAAGAAGGGAATCAGCACGAAGCATGCGGCCGTGGCGGCGATTGCGGCGAACGGGCCTCCGGGGAACCAGTACTCGGGAAATATCAAGAAGAGTGAGGGGATCGCCCACGTGGACCTGAACGCCCACCATTCGGCCCGGCTGCGATGCTGCGGGTGCTTCTTCAGCATCCTGGCGAGCACTCGCCAATAGCCCGGCTTCACGGCAGACAACCTAGCCACCGGCCCCTCCCGCTCCTGTGCGCTGTCGGGCGGCGACATTGCGGGCGCGGCGCGCTGGTTGACTGGCGCTCATGAGTTCGGCACCCAGTCTCGACGGGCGGGTCTTTGTCGGCGTTGCCAACGATCCTGGGGGCGACGTGGGGTCAGAGACGCGCTTCGAGTACCACGAGGAAGCCGACGGAGTCGTGTGGGCGCGCTACCAGGGCGGCACGGTGCGGCTCGGTCATCTCGTCGGGCGGCGCGACGGCGACGATCTGGACTTCCGCTATTCGCATCTGACGACGGGCGGGACGACAGCCAACGGGCACTGCCGCAGCCGCATCGTCGTGTCAGACGACGGGCCGCTCGAGCTGCACGAGGAATGGGAGTGGGAGAGCCAGCCCGGCGCCGGCACCAGCCTCGTCCGCGAGATCGCTGCTGCTGACGACTAGAGGTCTTCGATCGCTCGGGGTGCTTCTTCGCGCATGGCCTTGATGCTGTCGCGCTGCCAGCCGTCGCAATCATCGGTTGGCAGGAAATTCAGTTCCGCGCCAGCGACCTCATCGGGTAGCCAAGTGCCATGACGGAGCACAACACGACCGAAGACGCACGAGACCTGGCCTCGACTCATCGCGCCGAGTTCCACGCTGGCGCACAAGCGCTTGAGAGGTTGGACGTTCTCGTTGCCGACGTGCTCGAAGAAACAGGTCTGACCGAGGACGAACTGGTGGCCGAGATCCTCGGCGCCGACGATGGCCGCGACCGGTGAGTCGATGCGTTGGTTGACTTGCGCTTGTGATGACCGCATCTCAAGCCGGGGCTGAGTCGGGGCTTTCGATCCTCACCCGGCAGGAGCATCCCGACTATCTGGACCTGCCGTGGGATCGGCCGCTTGAGCAGTGGCACGACGTCACCGAGCGGCTGATCCGGGTGCGGCGGGGGCTCAGCCGCCACATCGTGCGGATGGTGCAGTACGACGGCCGGGTCTATGCCCTCAAGGAGACCTCCCAGGCGTTGGCCGAGCACGAGTACCGCGTGCTGCGCCAGCTCGAGGACGAGCGGCTCCCGGCGGTGCGCGCCGTCGGGGTGGTGAGCGGGCGCCGTGCCGCCGACGGCTCGGAGCTCGACTCGGTCCTGATCACCCGCTTCTTGGACTTCGCCCTTCCCTACCAGTACCTGTTCCGCACGACGTCGCCCTCGCTGCTGCGCGACCGGCTCCTCGATGCGGCCGTGGTGCTGTTCACCCGGCTGCACCTCGAAGGCGTGTACTGGGGCGACATCTCGCTGGCGAACATCCTGTTCCGGCGCGACGCCGGTGCCCTGATGGCGTACCTGGTCGACGCCGAGACCGCAGAGTGCCGCCCGGCGCTGACCGATTCGCTGCGGGCGCACGACCTCGCCGTCGGGGTCGAGAACATCACGGGGGGCCTGTACGACGCCATCGCCGGCGGGCTGCTCGAGGACGACGTCGACCCGGTCGAGATCACCGACGACCTCGTCGACCGGTACCACCGCGTCTGGGCCGAACTGACACGAGAAGACGAGATCTCCGCGGACGAACGCTGGCGTATCAATGAGCGAATCCAGCGCCTGAACGCGATGGGATTCGATGTGGAGGAGCTGTCGGTGGTGCGATCCTCCGACGGTTCCCGGCTGAGAATCCGGCCGGTCGTGGTCGAGGAAGGGCACGCTCACCTGCGTCTGCGAAAGCTGACCGGGCTCGAAGTGCAGGAGAACCAAGCCCGCACGCTGCTCAACGCACTCGACGCCTATGGCCTGTCGCTCGAGCACCAAGCCGGCGGGGCGTTGCCTGAGGCCGTGAAGGCATACCGGTGGCTGTCAGAGCGCTACGAACCGGTCATCGCGGCGATCCCGGCCCGGTACCGGGACCGGCTCGACGACGCCCAGCTCATCTACGAGTTCATCGAGCACCGCAATGCGCTCTCCCGGGCCGCCGGTCGGCAGATCGAGAACGAGGAAGCCCTGGTGACCTTCGTCGACGAGGTGCTCGACGGGCTTCCCAAGGAGAAGGCCATCATCGACCAGGAAGACGAGGCTGATCCCTACGACGCCTTCCTCCGCCGGACAGGAGAGACACGGAGCGCCTGAGGCTGCTGTGTCCGCGGATTCGGCGGGCGAGGCTCGTGCGGCTGGGTCGCTTCGGCCCGGCGCTCAGCGGGGGGTGGGGATGCGGCTGCCGCGGCTGGTGTGGAGCCAGTTCATGCCGTCGCGGACGTACTCGGCGGCGACGTTGCGCTGGGGGCTGTAGTCCCACCACGGGGTTCCCGCGGCGTGTGTCGCGGCGCTGACGACGCGCCGGGAGCGCTGCGACGCCAGAACTTGGTCGCGCAGGGCGGCGCTGTCCCAGCGTTGGGCGGTCTCTACGGCGAAGGCTGCGGCCAGTTCGGCGTAGGCGGGATCGGCCGCCAAGTTGTTGTGCTCGAGCGGATCGTCGACCAGGTCGTACAGCAGGGGCGGGTCGCCTTCGCAGTGGATCCACTTGTGGCGTCCCCGGCGGATCATGAACATCGGCTGGGTGGTCAGCACCGATGTGTACTCGCCGAACGCCTCGCCAGCGGCGTCGCTGCTGTCGCTGCGGTTGCCGTTGGTGCCGCCGCCACTGCTGCCCCCGCCGTCGCTGTTGCCGCCCCCGCTGTTGTCGCCTGCGCCGGCCCCGCCGCTCGACGCCAGCTCCCACAGACTGCGCCCCGCGGGCGGTGTGCTCATCTCGGGCCAGCCGTCGCCACCGCCGCCGTCACCTCGCCCATCGGTCGCAATGTCGAGCAGCGTCGGCAGCAGATCCACCAGCGAGCACACGTCGGGCACAGCACGGTTGGCCACCCCTGGACCGGCCATCACGAACGGCACCCGCGCCGCCCGCTCGAAGAAGCACATCTTGAAGAACGTGCCGCGGTCGCCCAGCATGTCGCCGTGGTCGCTGATGACGATCACGACCGTGTCGTCGGTTCGTCCGGTCTCGTCCAGCACCTCCACCAGGCGCCCGACCCACGAGTCGAAGTAGCTGGTGTTGGCGTAGTAGCCGTGGCGGGCGCTGCGGCACTGCTCGGGGGTGGCGCCGACGCCTTCGGCTCCGATGCCACGCCACAGCCGCCGGGTGTGCGGATCGACCGCGCCGGGAGCGATCGGGTCGGGCAGGTCGACGTCGTCGTGGTCGTACAGGTCCCACCACCGCTGGCGGGCCTCGTAGGGATCGTGGGGATGGGTGAACGACGCCACCAGGAAGAACGGCCGCTCGTCGTCGGTTGCCCGGGCCAGGTCGTACAGGTGCCGCACCGCGGCGAACCCGGCCTCCTCGTCGAAGTCGTGCTGGTAGTTGGTCACCACCGGGCCCGCTTCGGACAGGCTGGCCACGGTGTACCAGTCGCTCGGCGGCACCCCCGCCGCCTCCCAGTCGGGCGTCAGCGCAAACCCCGAGGGGTAGATATCGGTGGTCAGGCGCTCCTCGAAGCCGTGGAGCTGGTCGGGGCCGATGAAGTGCATCTTTCCCGACAGCGTCGTGCGGTAGCCCAGCAGTCGCAGGTAGTGCGTCAGCGTCGGCACCGACGCCGCGAACTCGGCGCCGTTGTCCCACGCCCCGATCGACGCCGGCATCTGGCCCGACAGCATCGAGAACCTCGACGGCGCGCACAGCGGGAAGTTGCAGTACGCGGCATCGAAGCGGACGCCCCGCCCGGCGAGCGCATCCAGCGACGGGGTCCGCACCACCGGATGGCCGTAGGCGCCGGTGAAGTGGGGCGCCAGCTGATCCGCCATCACGATCAGGATGTTCGGGCGTCGTCCCGAGCGCGTCACCGAGCGGAACCTACACCCGCGCCTGCGGCCGCAGTGACCGCGCAAGCCGACGCCTGAGCCGTCCCGATGCTGCCCGACCCACCCGCCAGTCGTCGATGGGTTCGGACGGTGCGCCGGCGCCGGTCAGTCGAAGTCGCTCGGCTGCGGCGGCCTCATGAGCGCGTCGATGGCCGTCCACAAGGTGCGTGACACCGGGTCGAACAGCACCGGCGTCGCCACGCCGACCGGCAAGGCCAGCACCAGCAGCAGCACGCCGCTCACATCAGTGCCCCAGACCAGCATCGCTGCGATGACGGTCCCCAGCACCACCGCAGCGCTGACGACCGTGTTCACCGCCACAGCACCCAGCCAGTGACCCTCCATGCGTGCGAACTTCAGACCGCAGCTCGGGCAGCGCTCCCGAATGTCGAACATCCTCCACCGCCGAAACAGCCCGCGACCACCACAAGCCGGGCACGCCAACGTCACGCCCCGCCACAGCACCCGCACCGCCGCAGTCTGCCCGCCGCGCCCAGCCCCACCCGCAACGCCGTCACGGCCGCCGCCGGTGCTCCGACCATCTCGAGGTCCGATATCTATCAAAAATACAACAATCGTTGCATTTTTGCTCACTATCTGGTTAGGGTGCCCGCATGGATTTCGTGCATCCGGTGAGTTCTGTGATCCCAGGGGCGCAAGGACAAGTGCTGGCTGTGCTTGCAGAGACCTCCGCCGAACTCAACCTTCGCACTGTGGCTCGGCTGGCTGGCGTCAGCGCCTCACAAGCGTCGCGCGTCATTCCCGGCCTCGTGGATCTTGGCTTGGTGGAACGACGAGAGGTTCCGCCGTCGTCGCTGTTCTGTCTCAATCGAGAGAACGAGGCCGCTCGACTCGTCGTTGAACTCGCTCGACTCCGGGACAACGTGCTCGAGCGACTCGGCACCGCTGCGGCGGAGCTGCCACGGCCGCCTGCGAGCGTGATCATCTTCGGGTCATTCGCTCGCCGCGAAGCCGACCGGACAAGCGATATCGATGTCGTCTTCGTGCGCCCCGACGAGGTAGATCCTGACGATGATGCGTGGACCGCAGGGATCGACCGATGGCGCGAGAACGCCGCGGCGACAACGGGGAACGACATCGAAGTGATCGACATCGGCCTGACCGCGGCCGTCGGGAAGCTGTCTGACGGAGGGCAGTTGTGGGAGGAAATCGCCCGTGATGGCGTAGCCATCTTCGGTACGTCCCTTCAGGAGCTTCGGGACATGGCCGATGCCTAGATCGGCGCGGACTCGGCAAGTGTCAGCGGCGCAGGTGCGTGCATACGTTCGCAAGGCCCAAGAATTCGCCGACGCCGCCGCTGCGAGACGCAGGAGCGCCGGCTCAGCCTTCGCTGTCGAAGCTGCCGGGTGCCGGTGCAGCCAACGTGCCGATCCATCTCTTGAGTTCGCGACGTGAGGACAGCCAGACGATCGGGAGTTCGGGGCGCTGCGCGGCCAGTGCCCGGACACGGGGTGCGTGCTCGCGGCGAGTCCGGATCGCCCAGCGGATGATGTGGTCGGGATCAGTCAGGATCGTTCGCAGGGGCGGCTCGCGCAGGCCGTTCCACAGCTCGGTCCGGTGCCGCACCCGGCGCAGCGTCCGCCGGATGACCCGCCAGGTCACCAGCCAGCGCGGCAAGTCGAGAAAGACCAAGAGATCGGCGCGTTCGGCCAGCAGCGGGCGGGCAACGGTGTACTGCCACTCCGTGACCCACTCATCAGAAGCGGCCAGGGCGATGACATCGTCGCGAAACGTCGGTCTCGGTTCCCAGTTGGCACCGTGGTAGAGGCCGTCCATCTCCGCATACGGCAGGCCCCAATCGGCGGAAACCTGCCGTGCGAGCGTCGACTTGCCCGCTGCCACCGCACCCGCCACCAGGACCCGCCTAGGCCTTCCCGGCAGCGGATCAGACCACCTCAGAACCGGCACTCCGGCAAGGGTAGGCATGACCGGGCCACGAGCAGTCAGAACACCGGCACGACGCTGCATCCAACCGGCTTCGGCGGAGCGGTGTCGAGTTGACGGCAACTCGGTGTCAATCGGGCGCTGTGCCTGTCTGCCCCTCGGAGCGCGTAGTAAGCCGGACGGCATGGCAGGACGGTTGCGGCTGCGGGCCTGTGCTCGGGCCTTGGGAGCCGTTGCTGTCCTCGCTGCCGCAGCGTGCGGCTCGAC
Organism: Candidatus Poriferisodalis multihospitum; assembly: GCF_028283155.1. Taxonomy (NCBI): domain Bacteria; kingdom Bacillati; phylum Actinomycetota; class Acidimicrobiia; order Acidimicrobiales; family Candidatus Poriferisodalaceae; genus Candidatus Poriferisodalis; species Candidatus Poriferisodalis multihospitum. The sequence goes on from NZ_JAPYOK010000061.1 coordinate 27,736, forward strand.
CAGCCGGCCCGAACAGGTTTCGACCGCCGGGCCGCTCGCCGAAGAGAGCGCTCAACCGTCCCCGGCAACCGTCGCACCCACCATCGATGCGTTCGCGGCGTGCGATGACATCCCCGATGTCGAGAGCATGTTCGGGCCCGGGCCGGCCTACGACAGCCTTCCCTCATCGATATTCGACACCGTTGGGGAGTACGGGGCGAAGCACAGCGACGAGTTCGGCTTCATGTGGAATGGCGCGGCGCCCGGCGGGGCCATCGTTGCGGCGTTCACCGGCAACATCGAGGCCCACCGCCAAGCGCTGGAAGCGCTGCTGCCGCCGGACACGCCCTTCGACGTGGTCAAGGTCGATCATTCCCACGCAGCACTCCTGGACCTCCAGGCATCCATCGGGCGCCTCCAGGGAATACAAGGCATCGGCATCTGGACCGTGCGGAACCGGGTGTCGCTCGACTTCGTCGACCCGACGGACGCCACGCTCGAACTGCTCGCTGAGACCGTGCCCGCGGACATGATCTGCCTCGAGGTCATCTACAGCGTCGAGCCGCCCAGCGGTCCGCTCGACATCATCCCCCTCAACGCTGCCGGTGACCCACCGACCGACTGCTGGTGGGGCGGCAATGACCTCAGCTCCACCCGATGCGAGAACCGTGTGGTGCCGCCGCCCGGGCTCGGCCATGTCGCCGTCCACCTCGATCCCGCGGCGCTGCCGGACCCTGCCGACACCCGCATCCAGCTGCTGGTGACCGAAGCCGGCTGCACCAGCGGTCGCGAGATGGGAGATGCCCTGCGAGGGCCGCAGATCATCGAGACCGACCACGAAGTGCTGGTGGCCTTCGCCGTAGTGCCATACGTCGGCGCGGCCAACTGCCCCGACAACCCCGACGTTCACGCGACCGTCGAGTTGGCCCGGCCGTTGGGCGACCGTGCACTGCTCCACGGCGTCCTCGTGCCGCCCGAGCCGATCCAGCTCCGCCCCGACCACTAGGCGCGATGTCATGCCAGCACAGTCACCGCTGCGGGCCTGCGCTCGAGCCCTGGCAACTGTTGCGATTCTCGCGGCTGCGGCGTGCAGCCCCACCGCCGAGGAAGCGGATTCCCAAAAGCAACCTGACTCGACAACCGTCCTTGAGCCAGCAGCCAACAGGCTCGAGCTGTGCGAGGACATTCCTGAAATCGAGCCGAGCGGGATGGGCAATCTCGAGGGTGTTCTCGACCAGATCAGAGACCCCGACCCCCGGTATCGGGCCACCATCCGCCGTTACGGCCGAGAGCACGCGGCGACTCACGGCGGGGAGTGGTTCGACACTGATCGGCGCGGACTCATCGTCACCGCCTTCACCGACGAAGTCGAGGCTCATCGGGCGGCGATAGCAGCACTGGTGCCATCGAGTGTGAAGTTCGATGTCGTGCAGGTCAAGTTCTCAGAACAGGAGCTGTTGGCGGTGCACCACCGGCTCGGCGGTTTCATGGGGCCCGAGTACGGGTTGACAGGCGTTGGCCTGGGCACGAAGCGCAACCGGGTGCGGCTTCTGTTCACCGATCCGCCCCCTGGGGCGCTGGCCGAGATGGCGAAGCTCGCCCCCACCCACATGGTCTGTGCCGAGGTCTATCGAAGCCCGGAGCCTCCGAGCGGACCGTTGGAGGTGATTCCCGATCTCGCCACTGACGATCCGATGGTGGTCTGCGGGCGTTTCGGACCGATGCCGTATTCGAGGTTCATGGATCCGCCTCGCCTCGACGAAGTCGACCACCCCGCCACTGAGCGGCTGCGAGCGGCGCTCGACTCGCCGCCCGGCCGGCTGCTGCCAGCCGGCGACTACCGGGTTATGGACATCAGCGACGATGCCGTCAGATTCGCTGCGTTCAGCGATGACGGAATCAACGACGTGACCGTCGTCCACGGCGGAGGCCGATGGCGCATCGGGGACTGGAGCAGCAACGCTTACTCCTGCGATACCCGAGTCGCGCTTCCACCGGGTCTGGGTCATGTCGAGATGCATCTTGATCCTGGCGTGGGTGCCGGCTCGCTGCCCCAGCCAGACGACACCAGCGTGGACCTATTGGTGCAGGAGATGGATTGCGCTAACGGCCGCGAGATGGGTGACGCCCTCCAAGGACCGCAGATCGTCGAGACCGACGACGAGGTGCTGGTGGCGTTTGCCGTCATCCCGGTCTCAGGCGGAGCCAGCTGTCCTGGGAACCCGTCCGCCCGGGTCACGATCGAGCTGTCCGGGCCCCTTGGCGACCGTGCACTGCTCGACGGCACTTATCTCCCGCCCAAGGTCATCACTTTGCGGGAAGACCAGCGCTCCCAGGGCGCACACGAACCCCTTGGCGGCGTGCCAGCCGAGTTCGTGTCGATGTGGGGTCACAAGCGTGGGCATCCCTCCCATGACGCATTGCTGGAGGGCACGCTGGTCGTCGAGGCGCCGTGCGTGTATGTCGTTTCGAACATCGGCAGCGACGAGGCTGGCAGCGAACCGCGCTATGAGCGCTACCTGCTGCAGCTTCCTCGCTCGGGCACCGGTTACGACCCGGAGGCAGGTGAACTATGGGTGTGGGATGACGGCCCATTCGTGACCGGTGATCAAGTCGGAGCCGGCGGAGGGGAAGGCTCGCCGGCCGGTGACGCGGCTGACTGCAATTTCGACGCCGTGTGGGCCGCGACCGGTTTGACGCTGACCCCGCAGCCGAGTTTCCATGAGCTGCTCGAATCCTCTGACAAGGCGCGGCTTGCCTGGACAGTCAAGGCGTGGCGCTCGTTGATGGTCGACGAGGCGCCGTGGGCCGATGGCGCGGAATCGGTCGCGGAGATCGCCGGCGATTCCACCTTGGTCGTCATCGGTCGGCTTGAGTTCATCGACTACGACCCGATCTACGTGCCGCAGCGAGAGACCGACACACAGGACGCTCTACGCGCGATTGGCTTGTCGTACGCGAATGTGGGTGTGAGCGTCGAGCTAGTCGTGGCGGGCGGGTTCCGCCACCATCGCGCCGGCCTGATCCAAGTCTCGGTATGGCAGGACCGCAGCCTGCCTGAGGAGACGTTCGTCATCAAGGGCGACACGCGTCCTGCACTGCTGTTCCTGCAGGCGAAGGATGACTATTTCGCGTCTCGCGGCATCGACCCATCGACGCTGATCGAACGTCTCGATGCTGACACCGCAGCCAAGACGGCGGCCGCGTTGGACACCGGCTACTTCTTGACCTCGGTCGAAGGCGTCCTGATCGGAACACCCGACGGCTTGCTGAATCCGCTCCTGTCGCGTCAGCCCGGCACCGATGACGACGAACCGCTGTCGGCGATGCAGCGAGACGCCAATGCGATGAGCTTGCGTGAGCTTGAGCAGACCATCCGCGGCGCGTTGCCTCTCGTGTCGCCTGACATGGGAATCAGCGACGCTGTCAGCTATGCGCCGTCGCCTCCCTTTGAGGCGATGTTGTACGAGCACCAGTACGGCCCGCTGTCGATCGACGCCGATGTGCGGGTGGGCACACTCGTTCTTGAGCCGCCGTGCGCGTACCTGCTTGTCGTGCCCTCTGCCGGAGCCGAAGCGGGTGCCAGAGCTTCGGTTGAACGGCGTCTGCTGCACCTGCCGCGATTGGGTGCTCACTACGACGCCCAGACCGCAGAGCTGACGGTGTTCGGCAGAGGCCCGTTCGTCACTGGCGACCAAGTCGGCGCCATCGGAAACGAAGTCAATGATGGGCCGGATGCGCCATCGTGCAGCTACGACGCCACCTGGGGAGCGGTCCACATACGGCGAGCCAAGGACCTGCCGTGACTGACCGCTTTGTGCGACGCCGACGCCGGCTCAATGGCATGGCAGCGCGGCATCGGCTGTGCGCTTGGGGCTTGGGAGCTGTTGCGATCTTCGTCGCTGCGGCATGCGGCTCTGCCGACCAGGGCGGTCAAGTCTCGACTGCCGGGACGCGCACTCCTCTCGACTCGACGACGGTTTCTACGGCGGTTGCTCCTGTGACGGGCGAGTCGCCGGAATCGAGTGAGTCGTCGCCGGGCGCGGCAGCCGCGGTTTCGTCGACCGGCGAACCTGTCGCATGTGATGACATTCCTCGGCTCGAGAGTGCGGTCGAAGGCAACTTGGCCGGCACCCAGAACCCCTCTGACCGGCTGATTGGCATTATCCGTTCTTACGGCAACCAGCACGGGTCGTTCGCCGATCTGTGGATCGATCGCGCACACGGCGGCGCGCTGGTAGCTGCGTTCACCGATGACCTCGAAGACCATCGCCAGGCGCTCGCCGCCCTGCTGCCAGAAGGCACGCCTTTCGACGTCGTCCGTGCTGAGCATTCCGCTGCCGACCTCGACGCGGTCCGAGCAGTGATTCATGCCAACGCGGCCGAGCTTGAAGGCTTGAGCAGTTTCGGTGCCCCGGCGTCGCTCAACCGGGTCGAGATCAGCTTCGTCGACCCGCCCGCCGCCACGCTCGACCGGCTCGTCGAGCTGGTGCCTGCAGCGATGGTCTGCGTCGATGTCTTCTACCCACCCGAGCCGCCCGGCGGTCCTCTCGACATCATCCCGCTCGTCAACGCCAATGACCCGCTGGTGGAATGCCAGGGCATCGGGGAGGTGCGCTATTCCCGGCTGGTCGATCCGCTCTCGGTCGACGACGTCGATCATCCCGCCGTGGAGGTCCTCCGGGCGGAGATCGAAGCCCCCAGTCCCGAACCCTTGCCTGCTGGCGACTGGTCGGTGATGCGCATCGACGACGACAGAGTCACCTTTGCGATCATCGAGGGCAACGTGATTGCCGGGCGTGCATCGTTCCGTCTGACCGGCGACCGGTGGGTGCTATCGGGTTACGGGAGCGGAGGCCGCCCGTGCGAGGCCCGTGTCCCGCTCCCGCCCGGACTCGCCCATGTCGAAATCCACCTCGATCCCAACACCCCGCCCAGGCCCGCCAGCACCAGCATCTTCCTGCTCGTGCAGGAGATTGACTGCTCGAGTGGGCGCGAGATGGGCGATGCCCTTCAGGGACCGCAGGTCATCGAGACCGACGACGCAGTGCTGGTGGCATTGGCTGTGATTCCGGTCGCGGGCGGCGCCACCTGCCCAGGCAACCCGTTCACACCGGTGACGGTCGAGCTGTCCGGCCCCCTCGGCGATCGTGCGCTACTCAACGGCGCCGTGATGCCGCCCGCACCGATCGAGCCGCACCCCGACCGCAGCCTTCCGTAGATCCGATCATTGCGGAGAGTTCACCTAGTATCCTTCCGTAATGGAGGCGATTGCGGAAGGAACAGCAGGGCGGTCAGCGGCCGTCGAGTGGCGCGGTCGCACGGTCGCGGCATGGGTTCCAGCCGCGCTGTCTCGGCGCGACTTGACGCTGTCGACACCGGATGTTCGCAGTGCCGAGCGGGCCGTCGCGGCATTGCGGCTCGCTGATCAGCGGCTGCCTGCGACGTGGGAGGCGCTGGCACGCCTGCTGATGCGCCACGAGGGCATTGCGTCGTCGGGCATCGAAGGGCTGCGAGAACCGGTGACCTCGGTGCTCGTCGCCGAGCGCATCGGACTCGGCGGGGCGGCCGGGTGGGTGGCGGACAACCTTGCCGTGATCGACGGCTCCGTGCAGACCGCACACGAGACGCTGACCATCACGATGCTGCACGACTGGCACAACCGGTTGATGCGGAACAGCGACCTGCCCCCCGAGATGATCGGCACCTTCAGGCCGGCCTTGGGATGGGTCGGCGGCACCTCGCCCTCCGATGCGGCCTACATGCCCCCGCCGCCCGAGGAGATTCCGCGTCTGATGGATGACCTGGTGCGCTTCGCAGACGCCGACGATGACCTCGATGCGGTGTCACGCTCGGCGATCGCGCACGCGCAGTTCGAGGCGATTCACCCCTACGGCGACGGGAACGGCCGGCTCGGGCGGGTGCTGGTCAGTCGCATCCTGCGGCGCGCTGGTGTGACACAGCGTTCGGTGGCGCCGATCAGCATGGCGATCGCCCGCGACGCCGGCGGGTATCTCTCTGGGCTCCGCATGTTCGAGACCGGGCGCGCCGGGCCGTGGGTGC
>NZ_JAPYOK010000062.1:0-12137 GCF_028283155.1 Candidatus Poriferisodalis multihospitum
CCGGCGTCGGCGAGCTGGCGAGCGCTGGCCTCGCCGATGCCCGACGCGCCGCCGGTCACGATTGCTGAGGCTCCGCTGAGTTCGAGACGCGGCATCTGGGCAACCTCCTAAGTTGGGCAGTTTCGGCCATGGGTGACACTGGTCGCAGCCGGATCATGTGCCGGATCAGGGCCGCTGTGACGCTACCCGCAGCGTCAACATGCCGGAGCGCCGGGTACCGGCGGCTTGTGCACGCCTCGCTTGCCCGCGCGGCCGAACCGCTAGCGTCGGCGCTCGGCATGTCCGGGGGTTCACCGAGATGACGGAGACACGGGTGGCCCCGACGCCCGACCCTCAGCCGCCGGCCCCATCAGGCAGTGCCGACGCGGCGGCAGCATCGGGCGACTCCGCTGGCCCTCCCGCCAAGGTCGCGAGGTTCGCCACGTTGCGCGTGCCGGCCTTCCGGGCGCTATGGCTGAGCGGCGTGTTCTCGTTCATGAGCATCCAGATGCAGTTCCTGCTGCGTGGCTGGCTGGCGTGGGATCTCACTGGGCGAGAGAGCGCCTTGGGTGTCGTGTTCTTCTTCTTCGGCGTGGCGCTGCTGATCTCCACGCCGCTGGGGGGGGTGGCCGCCGACCGGCTGCCGAAGCGTCCGCTGATGCTGGCCGGCCAGCTGATCCTGCTGCTGACTGCGGTGGGCATGGGCACGGCGCTTGCGACCGGCGTCATCGCCTTCTGGATGCTGGTGGTGTCGAGTGCGCTGCAGGGCCTGATGTTCGGCCTGATCGGTCCGGCTCGCATCTCGATGACGAGCGAACTCGTCGGCCGGGAGCGGATGGGCAATGCCATCACGCTCTCGTCGCTGTCGCTGAGCGGCAGCCGGGTGTTCGCGCCGTCGCTGGCTGGACTCTTGGCCGGCTGGGCGCTGGTGAGCTTGGCGGGCGCCTACTTCGTCTCGTCGGCCATTGCGACGCTCAGCTTCGTGCTGCTGCTGCCACTGCCCCGCACGGCTCGCGCCCGGCACGGCGGAAGCGCTTCCAAGGCGCGCAGCAACCCCTTCGCCGAGATCGGCCAAGGGGTCCGCTATGCCATGGCCCGCCCCGGGCTGCGCCGGACGATCCTCATCTCGCTGTTCGTCATGATGTTCGGCTTCAACTACGTGGCGTTCATGCCGGCGTTCGTCGAGGGCGAGTTCGGCCTCGGCGTGTTCGAGGTCGGCTTGATCTCGAGCGTCGGGTCCATCGGGGCCGTGGTCGCCGCCACCCTGCTGGCCAGCCACGCCGACGGACCGCGTGCGGGCACGCTGCTCGTTGTCGTCGGTTTCGGATTCGGCGTGACCGTCACGGTCTTGAGCACCATGCCCAGCTACTGGCTGGCCTGTGTCGTCTCGCTGGGTGTGGGCGCGTCATCGACGAGTTTCATGGCGCTCACGCAGACGCTCGGCATGCGCGCCACCGCAGAGCCCTACCAGGGCAGGGTGCAGTCGCTCCTCCAACTGCCGTTTGCGATGTTTGCCCTGATGGCGCTGCCGCTGGGCGGCCTTGCCGAATGGGTGGGCGTGCGCAGCGCGCTGATGACCATGGGCGTTGGCGTGACCGCAGCCATGGCGCTGTATGTGCTCGCGCAAAGCAGGGCCAACGCCGCAGGCGGCTGATGGACGCAGGGTGAGTCCCGGTGATTTGTCGACGCAGCGTGCCAATCTGCGCACGTTCGGCATCGGGCAGGCCCAGGTGCGAGTCAGCCGATCTGCTCGACGATGGAGGTTTCCGACAGGCTCGTGCGGAGGTCGGTGTCGGCCCGTGTGGGCACGTCGGGGCACCAGCGTGACATCGCAGCCTCAAGCGTCGCCTTCACTTCGATGGCCAGAGTCGGGGCATCTCGCTCGTCGCACTCGATGACCACGCTGTCGTGGACCGTCTGCACAGCGGCGGCGGTGGGGTAGCGGGCGCTGCAAGCAGCGCCTCATGAACCTCTTCGGCGCTGTGATGCCGGCGCTGCTGGCTCCGTAGCGTCCGTCTGGCGTCGTCGGTGCGGGGCCACAGGGCCCCCAGCCGCAACGTGAGCTGCCAATCGGCATCGAGTTCGGTCGCTGCGAAGTGCCCGATGAAGCGGTCCCGTTCGTCCACCCAGTGGGCGATGCCGGGATACGCGCTCAGGTAGGCCTCGATGAGTGCGTCGGCCTCGCCGCGGCTGGTCGGCACCCCGGCATCGGCAAGACTGCGCGACAACCCCGCGCCACGCTGCCCGTACAGGATCCCGAAGTTGATGCGCTTGGCCTTGGTGCGGAACTCCTCGTAGCGAGGCCGGTCGAGTGCTGCCGGCCCTGACGGTCCGTCGAGACGCACGCCGAACATCCGCTCGGCGGTGGCGGCGTGGATGTCGAGCCCCTGCTCGAACGCCGACCGCAGGCCGTCGTCGCCCGCGAGCTGGGTGGCGAAGCGCAATTCGGCCTGGCTCAAGTCGGAATAGACGAAGACCCGCCCGGGCGAGGGCTTCATGTAGGGCTTCAGCCGCGGCGTGAAGTTCTGCGCATTCGGGTTGCGGCTGGCCAGCCGACCCGTGTTGGTGCCCACCACCTGCAGGTACTCCGGGTGCAGCCGGCCGTCGGCCCACAAGTGCTCGGCCATCGTGTGCCCAAAGGTGCTCAAGGTCTTGGACAGGTCGCGGTAGGCCAGCAGCGCGCTGCAGAGCTCGCCGCCGATGCCCGCCAGCACCGATGCGCCGAGCGAATCAGTCGGCGCCAGCGGCCGGGTTCGGCCGTCGGTCTTGGTCGTCCATGCCTCCACCTCGTCGGACGCAAAACGGTTCAGCACCTCACGTGCCTGCTGTTCGCTGTCGGGGTTCCAGCTGGGCTCGAGGCCGCCGCCGAAGAGATCGCCTTGACCGCCGCCGGTCAGCTCGGCCAAGCAGGTGAGCACCTCGGCACGCCGCGACGCCAGCTCGGCCAGTTCGGCTTCCCAACCCTGCATGTCGAAGGGCAGACCGGCGCGCTCCATGCGGTCGAGAAAGGGCCGGGCTGCCTGCTCCAGCCGGCAGACCTCATCCAGCCCTGCATCTCGCAGCCCCTCACGCAGCACGCCCGACACCCACAGGGTCTCGACGGCGTCGGCTGCGGCGTAGGCAATCTGTCGATCACTCAGCGGGCCATTGGCCCCGAAGGAGAACTGCGTAGTGGCCTTGCCTTCGACGCTCAGGCCGAGGTAGCGCTCGGCGGCCCAAGCCAGTCCGTGAAAGAAGCTGAACCCGGTCGGCCCTTGATGCAGCAGGGCATCGGCCAGTTGCGCGTCCCACCAGCGCAACGACCCGACGGCAGCGCCTGCCGCTGCGGCCGGCTCCATCGGATGAGTGCCGATGACCCGGTCGTCAAACGTCGCGTTCCAGGCATCCGATGCCAGATCCGGCACCCGGAGACCCTCGTGCAGAGCTGTTGCCAGCTCCACCAGGTCGTGCCTGCCGACATCGACCACCCACGCACGTTCGGTGCCGTCGCGAGCGCGGGTTGCCGCCGAGATCACCCGCAGCTTCGGTACGTGGCCGCGCGTTTCCGCTTGGCGCGGCTCGAAGTCGGTCTCAGTGTCCACCGCCCGTGCCGTCGACCCAGCCAGCGCATCCACGAGGTCGCCCAGCCCGTCGGCTCCGACCACGGTGACTGGCACACCGGCGGGATCCCGAGTGGCCTCGGGGCGCGGATCGAGCTACCGAACGCCCACTGCGCTGCGAGCGCCGTCGGCAGCAGATGTTTCTGCGGCGGGGTCCACGAGAGCACCCTACGACGGCCCTGTCACGCCCACGGCGGTGATCGTGCAGTCATCAGTGCCGTCGTGCGACAAGCGACGCTTGTCGCACTAGAGTGTACAAGTGATTCGTTCGTTCAGGCACCGGGGCCTCCGGGCGCTGTACGAAGGACGAGGGTCCAAAGGAGTGAATCCTGAACATGTCCGGAAGCTGACTCGTGTGCTGGCGGTGATCGATCACGGCACGCAACCGAGCGATGCCGACCTTCCAGGGTTCCGGTTGCATGCGCTGTCTGGCAACCTCAAAGGTCACTATGCGGTATCGGTGTCGGGCAATTGGCGGGTCACGTTTCGCTTCGAAGACGGGCACGCCGTTGATGTGAACTACATCGACTACCACTGAGGAGCCAGCTATGCCGATGCAGAATCCGCCCCACCCCGGCGAGATCGTCAAGTGGGAGTGCTTGGAGCCGCTCGGGCTGACGGTCAAGCAGGCGGCGCTGGGCTTGGGCGTGACCAGACAGGCGTTGTCGAGTCTCGTGAACGGTCGCAGCGGCATCTCGACCGAGATGGCCTACCGGCTGTCCGCGGCGTTCGGCTCAACGCCCGAGACGTGGCTGCGGATGCAGATGTCCTACGACCTCTGGCAGGCTCGCGAGCGATGTTCATCGTTGAAGGTAGAACGCTTCTCGGAGACGGCCGCAACAGCGGCGCCGGCAGCGTGACAGCTGCGTCTGCCCACCGCCCACAGGCCAAAGCCACCCAGCAACGCAAAGGGGGGACATGAGCAGCGAGGCGGTCAATAGCTACGCAGGGTTCATCTGGTCGGTGGCGGACCTGCTGCGGGGCGTCTACAAGCAGTCCGAGTACGGGCGGGTGATCCTGCCGCTGACCGTGCTGCGTCGCCTCGACTGCGTGCTGGAACCCACCAAAGCAGCGGTGCTGGAGGCTGACGAGACGCTGCCGGTGACGCTGCAGAACCGCGACCCGGTGCTGGAACGGGAAGCAGGCCAGTCCTTCTACAACGCGTCCCACCACACGTTCGCCACGCTGCTCGGCGACCCCGACCACGTCGCGGGCCACCTGCGCAACTACATCGCCGGGTTCTCGGACTCAGCCCGCGACATCGTCGACAAGTTCAACTTCGATGCCCAGATCGACCGGCTCGACAGCCACAACCTGCTCTATCTGGTGCTGTCGAAGTTCGCCGAGCTCGACTTGAGCCCCGACACGATGTCCGACTTGGAGATGGGTTACCTCTACGAAGAGCTGATCCGCAAGTTCTCCGAGCTGTCGAACGAGACCGCGGGCGAGCACTTCACGCCCCGCGAGGTCATCCGCCTGATGGTGAACCTGCTGTTCCGTGAGGACGACGAATTGCTGACCCGCCCCGGCGCGGTGAAGACGCTGCTCGACCCGGCGTGCGGAACCGGCGGCATGTTGGCGACCGCCGAGGCGTACCTGCGCGAGCTCAACCCGGAAGGCGAGCTGCGTGTGTTCGGCCAGGAATTGAACGCCGAGACCTACGCCACCTGCCGCGCCGACATGCTCATCAAGGGCCTCACGGCTGAGAACATCCGCTTCGGCAACAGCTTCGACAACGACCAGCACGAGGGCCAGCGGTTCGACTACCTGCTGGCCAACCCGCCGTTCGGGGTGGAGTGGAAGATGGTGGCCGACGTCGTGCGCGACGAGCATGCCGACCGGGGCTTCGCCGGCCGATTCGGCGCGGGGCTGCCCCGCATCAACGACGGCAGCTTCCTGTTCCTGCAGCACATGATCTCGAAGATGAAGCGCCCCGACGAGGGCGGTGCCCGGCTGGCGATCGTGTTCAACGGGTCGCCGCTGTTCACCGGTGGCGCCGGCTCGGGCGAGTCGGAGATCCGTCGTTGGATCATCGAGAGCGACATGCTCGAAGCGGTGGTCGCTCTGCCCGACCAGCTGTTCTACAACACCGGCATCTCCACCTACGTCTGGGTGGTCACCAACCGCAAGGAGCCTCGGCGGCGCGGCAAGGTGCAGCTCATCGACGCCCGCGAGAGCTTCACGAAGATGGGCAAGAGCCTCGGCCAGAAGCGCAAGGAGATCAGCGCCAAGCAGATCGACGACATCGGCCGGCTGCACGGCGCCTTCGAGGAAGGTCCGCGCTCGAAGATCTTCACCAACGAGTCGTTCGGGTTCCTGCGCATCACCGTCGAGCGTCCGCTGCAGCTGCGCTGGGAGATTACCGAGGACACGCTCGCAGTCGTCGAGTCTCACAAGGCGATGGCCAAGCTCGACTCCGAGACCGGCGAGGTGTTGCTCGCAAGTTTGCGGGAGCATCTCGGCGAAGAGTTCGACTCAGACGACACCGTGCTGGCGCTGGTGCGCGCCGCCGTGCTGCCAGTGACCGGCGCCAAGGTGTCCGCGGTCGGCAAGGCAGTTGCAGGGGCGCTCGCCATCCGCGACCCATCCGCGCCCGTGCAGGTAGACCGTTGTGACAATTCCCAGCCCGACCCCGAGCTGCGTGATCACGAGAACGTCCCGCTGCCGCCGACACCGGTCGCCTTCGAAGCCGACCCAACCGCCCGCATCGACACCATCGAATACCGCACAGCCATCGACGACTACCTCCGAACCGAAGTCCTCGCATACGTCCCCGACGCCTGGCACGACCCAGACAAAACCAAGATCGGCTACGAGATCCCCGTCACCCGCTACTTCTATAGCTCAAATCCACTCCGCTCAATTGAAGAAATAGATGCTGAAATCTTCGTCCTGGAAGCCGAGATCAGGGATCTGCTCATCGAGGTCACGACTTGACACCTGATCTGCTCCCAATAAGACGTGTTTTCAATATAGTCAACGGTGGAACGCCGTCGGCGGCACCTGAGAACTGGAATGGAGATATCGCTTGGGCGACTCCCGTCGATCTCGCGCACTGTGATGGTGGCATGGTCTCATCTACCCAACGATCACTCACAAGGGCTGGGTTGGAATCCGGAAGTGCATTGGTGCCAGAAGGTAGCCTAATTCTCTCCTGTCGAGCGCCGATTGGTTACATCGCGGAAACCGCTGTGCCAATGGCCATCAATCAAGGCTGCAAAGGCTTGGTTCCTAAGGAAGATATAGATATACGCTTCTTTCGGTATCAGCTTTCAGCTAAGACTGAAATATTGCAGTCACTCGGCCAAGGGTCGACTTTCTTGGAACTGTCCGCGGACACACTCGCTGAGGTACGCCTTGTGGTGCCGGACCGATCAATCCAAACACGGATAGCGAGTGAACTTGAAGCTGAGCTAGCGCGGATGGACACGCTAGTAGCTGCGAACCTAGTACGACCAATCGCTACGTTAGAGTGATCCCGAAGCACTGGCGGCTCATGCGTTTACGTCACGTTGTCGAGCAGATTATCGATACACCCCACAAGACAGCCCCGGTTGTTGACGATGGAGAGTATCTGGTCGTGCGTACCTCTAACGTCAAGAAAGGCCGACTGGTCCTTGACGGAGCGCGCTATACGGATCGCGCGAGTTGGCTCGAGTGGAATCGTCGAGGCGAGCCAGGCCCGGGGGACGTTCTGTTGACACGTGAAGCTCCAATCGGCGAGGCGTGCATTGTCCCGGCCGACATTCGTCTGTGCATTGGACAACGTATGGTGCTGATTCGCGTCAAACAAGCAATAGTGTCCGGGGAATGGATAGTACACTCCATATACTCGGGACATGCCCAGCGGTTCATTGCGGATCTGTCGAATGCCACGACAGTCGCCCATCTCAACATGAGCGATATCCCCGATATTCCAATCGCAGTACCTGCCTTGAGCGAGCAACGACAACTTCTTAGTCGCATCCGGTCGGAGATTCGTTGCCACGAAGAAGCGGTTTCAATGCTTGACACGCAGATCAATCTCCTAGCCGAGCGGCGGCAGGCATTGATTATGGCGGCGGTTACTGGTGAAACGCCGATGTCAGGGAGACGGCTGAAGTCGATGATCTAGGTGCAATGTCCACGGACCTTGTTGACGGTTCGGTCCCTGTGATGGGTTGAACCTCCATGGCAGTGTGGGATCTGTCGTGATCCCGACTGCGAACGGAGGCTCAGTGATCGATAATAGTGGCATGGCGGCTCGGCGGGCTGCGCCGAGGCCACGGCTATCGCCGCATTCGCGGCTGGTGATGGTCGAGCGTGTGGCTGCGGGGCAGTTGACGGGGACCCGTTAGTTGGCCCGCATACGCCTGCAGCAAAGAGATGCCGGACTGGCTGGCGAGACGCGCGGCCAGTCGGCGCATCGACTCAGTCGCGGCCACAACTTGGTGGGTGGTCGCCGGCTCGTTGTGCTCGCAGAATGCGGCGCAGGCCGATGCTGAGCGGATGAGAACGAAGGCGGCGCGGCTGAGCAAGACCTCGCTCGGTGCCCCTCGGGTGTCTGCCCGCGAGTCGTGGATCGTCATGCACAACCCGATGTCAAACTACATGCTCGTAACTCTAGGCCGATCGGCAGAGATAACTGTCCTGACGCGCGAGACGGCGACTGAGGCAGCCGGGCGCTCGGAGGCAGGGTCGCCATCTTGGACCTGCTTGCGGTCGCCGGGATCCTTGCGGTGGCCGACAGATGCCGAGACATGCGAAAGCCCCGGCTCCCGTCCTAGTCGACCTGCCTTGCGGCGGGTCCTCGGCCTGGCACTCCGGGGCTCACGTCTCTCCTCCAGAACAGCACCGGAGGAAGCCGTCAGTATCGGCCATCGGCGGAAGGCGGTCAACCCTGTCAGGCGTCGGCTTGGAGGCGTTGGGCGATGTTGCGGGCCGCGCCCCGGAAATTCGGCCGCTGAGCGTTGTACTTGCTTGGTAGGCAGGCATGGTGAGTGCTGACGTCGACGAAGTCGCATCTGACTGCCGTGAAGCAAGCTCCGCGTGGCAGGCGACGTGTGCGCTGCTTGAGCGAGCGGCCTCGCTGGGCGTGGACCGGGACGACTGGGTTGACGGTGGCAGATGGGAAGAAGCAGAGCGGGTTCGAGCGATTCTGAAGCGAGCACTGAGCAGGGCGGACGGGGTGCCGCTGCCAGTGGGCACGGCGGATGATGCGTCGGACGCGAGCGACGCGGTGGCCATGCTGACCACTTCGTTGACGACGGGTGAACTGTCGTACTTGGTTGCTTCGGTACTGGACCAACTGTTCTGGCAGGGCTTTACGAGGGCGTGGCTGGCGGACCGTAGCCCGGTGTTCGACCTCTGCGCTGGGGACTTCTACCCGGTAGACGGCATGTGTCTGATGGGCGACGTGGGGTACAGCGCCCGACCAGATCGACGCAGCCTGCGTGCGGGCGAACTGCCACACGTTCGGCGGTTTCGTGCCGACGACATCCGTGTGGTGGTGAATGGCGAGTACCCGCGCATCATCGACAGGCTGGCAGCCTTGCTTCCATTGGAGGCGGCCGTGCTGCTGCCAAACGAGTCGTGGTCTGAGCTCACCGAAGCCCCGGGGCCGATCGGTCCGACCGACGCCGAGACCCAGCGCTCAAGGATCGCTGGGCAGTTGCGACGGGCCGTCGACGCAGGAGTCAGCGTCGTCGTGCTGCCTGAGCTGAGCGTCAATAAGGACATTGTTGAGTGGCTGGCGACGGAATGGGCCGAGGCGGTTGACCGTCCGATCCTCTTTGCAGGGAGCGCGCACGTGAATGACGGCGAGCGGCGCGTCAACCGGACCACGGTGCTGTTGCCGGGAGTGGGTGATGCATGGCACCACGACAAAGCAGTGCCGTTCGTTGACCGCGATGGCAACCGCGAGTTCATCGATCGGGGCGAGCCGTGCATCACGCTCGGTTGTGGGCATCAGGTACGCGTCGCCACCCTGATCTGCAAGGACGCTCTCGATGCCGACATGTACCGACTCGTTGCCGACCTGGGCGTCCACCTGTTGGCAGTGCCCGCGATGTCAGACCGCTTGGGGGACTTCGCTGCCGCAGCCGGCGAATTGGTCGCTCAAGCGCAAGGTGCCACAGTGGTCGCGAACAATCCGCGTCTGTGGAGCGGAGACGATGTAGAGCACGGACTGCTCGGACAGCCCGTGCGGGACGCCGAACTGCGAATCCGCAAGCGCTCCAGTGAAGGCGCACCGGATCTGGCCATCGCTCGTCTCGGCAGCGGATGGGCGCCCTGACGTCGACCGTCCCGTAGCAGGCTGATTGACATATGCTTGACGCATGAGTGATGCGGCGCTCAACGCATTTCGAGACAGCGTGCAAGCTGCACTGAAGCGCAGCGCCGCTGGGCCCGAGAGCGAGGCTGCGCGGGATGCCTTTGATGATGTCGTCGCACGCGGAGGCGCATTGCTCGACGACCCGACCGTCCAAACGCTTACGGTCGCAGCAGCGGAGTTGGATAGTGCCGCTCGCATCTTGCGTCGTCGCGGCATGGCAGCAGACGCGCTCGCCGCGCTCGGCGATGAGTTCGACAGGTGGCTGCTCGCCGAACTCACGACAGAAGCCCAGCGAGATGCCCGTGAATCCGCCCATAGCATCGGTGAGCGCATTCTGGGCGAGGTGCGGCAGCAGCCGGCGTCCCCCAGCGAGTTGGCTGAGCGACTCGGAGTCGAGATCAGCCAGATCAGCAGGGCTGCCCGAAAGCTGCGGGACACTGGCGAACTTGTCGTTGAGCAGGTGCCTGGCAATGGCCGCCGTCGGCTGTACCGGGTTGCGATGCACGATGCAGGACCGCGGCGGCGCGGGGGCTGGAAAGCCTTTGTGGAGCGGCTGCCGTCGCTGCGCGCAGGTGACGTGAGCAGCGACTTGCTGCCCGGTCGCGTGGGAGATGCCCTCTCGGCGCGGGGGATGGCGAGCGTCTGTGCAGCCTTTCGGCATGACGTCGAATCGGGTAGCTACGAGCCGACGCCTGTGTACGAGGTGGACATTCCCAAGACGAGCGGCGGAGTGCGTCCTGCTGCGGCGCTCCGGTTCGCCGACCGGCTGGCGTACGCCGCTCTGGTCGAACGCTGCCGGGCCGAAATCGAGGCCAGCCTGACTTCTCGGCGGGCTTTGCTGTGGCCGCGGGGGCGCAAGAGCGACAAGCAATGGGTCAAGCTGGAAGGCTTCGTCAGCGAGAGCGCCGAGACTCACGTGCTCTCCCTCGACATCCAGTCGTTCTACGAATCGATTCGGCACGACATCCTCGCCGAAGCGCTCGAGCGCGCCGGATGCGATCCTGTCGTGATCTTCGCCTTGCAGGAATGGCTCGGAGCCATCACGCCGCGTCACAAGCGTGGCCTGCCGCAAGGACTCGCAGCTTCCGATCCGCTGGCGACGTTGGTGTTGTCGCCGCTCGATCAGGCGTTGGTCGCCGCGAGAATTCGCTACGTGCGCCACGGCGATGACTTGAGAATCCTTGGTTCCCATGACGAGGTCCGAGACGCAGAGCGGCTGGTGCGAGAGCAACTGCGGCTGTTGGAGTTGACGGTCAATGACGAAAAGACACGAGTGCTCCGTCACGACACTTACATGGACCGCCGTACCGAGGTCAACGACGCCGTTCGCCAGTATCTCAAGGCACCGGATCGCGCCGAGCAGGGCGTAGCGGTCATCGCATTGCTCGACGCACTTGGCGCCGACGAGGAACTGTCGTGGAGCTGGTATCACCGTACGCTCAGCGTCAAGGAGGTCCTATCGACAGTCGGTGCCTCCTTGCAGCCCAACGACACCGAAGCGCTGATGATCGTGCTGCAGGAGGTAGCCGAGGCAGAAGAGAATTCCGAGCGCTTGGCCGAGCGTTTCGGACTCCGTCGTCGCGCCCAGCCCGAGACGTTCCTGATACGAGCCGGAATTTCTCTGCTCGCCGCTGCCGGCGATGCGGCGCCCGCAGACGAGTTCAAGGCTTCGATTGTTGCGCGGCCCGAATACGCCGATGTGCTTTCTACCTATGTCGAAGAAACCGCCCCGGTGAACCCGGTCGCCGTTGCTGGGCTGCTGCAACGCATCGAGGCAACGGGCATCACTTACGACGCGCAGTGGCTGCGTCTCTACTCGGCGCTCGGCAAAGCAGGCATGGCCGGGGAGTTTGACGACCTCGCGCGAAGCCACCTGGCCTCCGCCGATCAGGGCTGGATGCGGCGTCTGCCCGCTGCACGCTTCATGGCCGACCGGGGCCGCCTAGACACTGCGTATCGGACGGAGATAGTCCAGGACGCACCCCCGGCCCTGCGTGACGACGCCCTGCACATCAAGTGGCCCGCGTGGGCTTGGGAATCCAAAGGCTTTGCCAGCGACCTCGCTCGCAAAGAGGGCGCGACCGCAGCCGCAGTGATCGCCGCTGCAGCGTGATGCTGCGGTCGGGACAGCCAAAGCAGGCGACGTTGTGAGTTCTGTCACAGAGGCGGCGTTGGAGGCGCACATTGCCGACTGGTTGGTCACCTATGGCGGGTACCAGCACGTCAAGATCGGCAACGCTGGGGAC
>NZ_JAPYOK010000063.1:0-16160 GCF_028283155.1 Candidatus Poriferisodalis multihospitum
GCGCTGGACCTGGCGTCGGCAGGCAGCACGGTGATCTTGGTTGCCACCGAGACCACCCCTGCCGATGTGGCGGCGATGGGCATGTCGGTGGGGATCCTGACCGCCCGGGGCGGGCTGGCGAGCCATGCGGCAGTAGTGGCCCGGGGCTGGGGCATTCCGGCTGTATGCGACGCCCGCGAGATCACCGTGGAGGCTGACAGCTTCGTGATCGGCGACCGGCGCATTGTCAATGGCACACCAATCTCGATCGATGGGTCCACGGGCGAGGTGACGCTGGGGGACCGTGAGATTGCCGGGTCAGCCGTGGGCGCTGCCGGGGTCGGCCCATCACCGGGGTCGGCGCTGCCGGCAGAGATCGCTGAGGTGCTCGAGTGGGCGGATCGGGTTGCGGCCGGGCGGTTCGCGGTGCTCGCCAACGCGGACACCGCGGCCGATGCGGCGACGGCCCGGGAGCTTGGAGCGCTGGGCATCGGGCTGTGCCGCACTGAGCACATGTTCTTGGCGCCCGACCGGCTGGAAGTCGTGCAGCACGTCGTGCTGAGCGGGCACGACGAGCACGTCGACGATCTGGCGGCTGCCCAGCGAGCAGACTTCCGCGAGCTGCTCGCGGCCATGGACGGGCTGCCGGTCACGGTTCGGCTGCTCGATGCGCCCATGCATGAGTTCCTTGCCGGCGCAGATCCCGACGACGCCGCGCAGTGGCACGAGCACAACCCGATGCTCGGCGTGCGCGGCGTCCGGCTCGGCCTGCTGCGTCCCGCGCTCTACGCCGCGCAGGTCGAGGCCTTGGCGGGTGCGGCGGCCGACCGTCGTGTCGTCGGCGGCGACCCCCGCGTCGAAATCATGGTGCCCCTCGTGTCCACCGCCGACGAGTTGGCGGCCGCGGTCGACGCTGTGCGTTCGGCTTGGGCGGGCGCTGATGCCGGTGACGCGCCGCCGATCGGCACCATGATCGAGACGCCGCGTGCCTGCCTCATCGCCGGACAGTTGGCCACCGGCGTGTCGTTCGCCAGCTTCGGCACCAACGACCTCACCCAGATGGTGTTCGGCTTCAGCCGCGATGACACGGCGGCACAGGTCATTGCGCCCTATGTCGCCGACGGGCTGCTGGACACCGATCCGTTCGCCTCGCTGGACCGTGCCGGCGTCGGCGAGCTTCTGAGCACTGCGATGAACCGAGGGCGCGCGGCCAATCCGGGCCTACGCGTCGGCATTTGCGGCGAGCACGGCGGCGACCCGGCCAGCATCGAGTTCGCAGTGCACGCCGGACTCGACTACGTGTCCTGCTCACCCTTCAGGGTGCCCGTCGCCCGCCTCGCTGTCGCCCAGACGCTGCTCGCAGCATCCGTTTAGCGAGCCAGTCCGGCGGAGGCGCCGTGTGCGCCCGTCGCCACACGAGCGCAGCCGAGAAAATGTCGTGCTTGGGACCGGTGGCTGTGCCAAGGTGTGGATGTCGGCAGATGTAGTCGTCAGAGTTGCCCGTGCCTACCCAAGCTTTGTCTAACCACCATGCTTACCGGCGCCTTCACCGTGAGCAGATGGAGGCCGATCATTCCGGCAAGATTGCCCTCCTGCACGATGAGGAGGTCGTTGGCGTCTACGAAGACAGAGAAGCCGCGTACTCCGTCGGGGTGAGCAAGTACGGGATTGGCGAGTTCTCCTTCGAAGAGATCGGTGCACAGCCGATCTTCGTGAGCCTCCCCATGGTGGACCAGGAGCGTTGAACGAGCTGACGGTGTCTGTTTGGAACCGACAGGTTCTGGCTGAGACGCTTGTCGCAGTTACACCCGAGGCCGAGGCCAGTCGATTCCTGGGGCTGGTGGACACCGGAAGCCAAAGATCGGCTGTGTCTGAGCGCGTCATCAACTCGATGGGATCCTCCCAAGACCCGGTCGAGTATCTCGACGTCGGTGGGATCGGGAGCTCTGCCCGATCGACGCCTGCGTTTTGGCTCTGGTTGGGTGTCGAACTCGATCCAGGACGCGACCAACCAATCCAGTGCGGTCAGCAACTCTCCGTATGGCGGCTGCTGCCACCTGCGCCACCCAACTTCGACGTCCTGCTCGGCATGGATTTCCTGGAACTCTTCGAAATCGTGCTCAATGATCGGGCGTGCACATTCAGGCGGACCTGATGCGCCACCTTCCTGCGTGAGTCCGAGCACCTCGATTTCGCCGATGCGGTGGAACAGCTCGCAGCAGCGGCGAATATCACGTTGACCTACGACGCTCCCGGCGCACAGCGCACCAACCAACGCCGCAAGGAGCTGCTTGACCTGCTCGAGAAGGCGGCTCGCTTCTATCACGAACGCCTTATGGACGGCGCCGATGCAGGTCCGGCCCGCGCCTACTTGCGTCGGCGGGGCTACGACCGCGACACCGTCGTGAAGTGGCGCTTGGGATACGCGCCGCCGCGGTGGGATGACCTGTGCCGCCATCTCGGCGCGCCACCGGAGCAGATGGCTGCTGCGGGATTGGCCTACGCCGAGGCTGGGCGGGCACGAGCGGCATCGAGGCGGGCGCAAGAGCGCCCCGGCTCAGATGGAGGTGCGGCTTCGGGCGCCGCCGCCAGCGACGAACTCGGCAATTCAGCAGGCCACGATCCCGATGATGACCCCAGTGACGAGTCCGCAGACGACAACGCTGCTGACAGCGCATCGGATTTCTTCCGTGACCGAATCATGTTCCCGATCTGTGATGCCAGCGGCCGGGTGGTGAGTTTCGCCGGACGTCTGCTGCCTCGGCCCGACGAGCCGGCTCCGAAGGGCCCGAAGTACAAGAACACGGTTGGTACGGCGGTCTACGACAAGAGCAAGGTGCTGTATGGCTTGAACTTCGCCAGGCAAGCAGCGCGAACGGCTGAGCGGATCGTCGTCTGCGAGGGCTACACGGACGTCATCGGGTGTGATCTGGCGGGGGTCTCCGAAGCGGTGGCTACCTGCGGCACAGCGCTGACCCAGCAGCACGCGGAGCTGCTGTCGCGTTCGGCGAAGCGCGTCGTGCTGGCCTTCGATGCCGATGCAGCGGGACAGACCGCCACTGAGCGCGTGCATCAATGGGAACGCGAATTCGGACTCGACATCTTCGTGGCGACGCTGCCACCGGGAGCCGATCCGGGTGACTTGGCACAAACAAACCCGCCCGCCCTGCGCAGGGCGTTGGACGAAGCCCAACCGCTGCACACTTTTCGGGCTGAGCGCATCCTGGGGCGCGCCGATCTCAAGAGCCCAGCCGGTCGGGACCGCGCCGCCGATGAGGCGGCGGAAGTATTCGCCATCTACCCGCCGGAGATCCTGCTCGACAGCGATCTCGAGCCGGTCGCTGGCCGCATTCCCATGGACATCGGCAACTTTCGCGGGCGCGTCGACGCGGTCCGGCGTCGCCTTGACGCGCGCCCAGTCCCCGCAGTGCCGGATCCCTATCTGGACGCTCCGCCCCCGCCCGAGCCGGATGACGGCTATTTCGAGTCGCTCGACCGCAGCGATCCCGGCGGAGCCTTCTATGGATTGCCTCCCGACGGCCCGAGCAGCGCCGCCCCGCCAACCGGCCGGGATTCGCAGAGGCAGCGGGATTCCGACGTGGAATTGCTCGCGGCAGCGCTCGCTCCCGAGGGCGACGCTGCCGAACTCCTCGTTTCGGCATTGTTCGCTACCGAAGTTGGGGAACAGGCCTTCGAGCGACTGAATGCCGATCCGGACTGGTGTGATGCTCAGGTGGGCGATCAGCTTGCCGGGTCGGCGCCGGCGGAGCCGGAAACGCCTGAGGATGCTGTCGTGGCGGTGCTAGCGACAGCTGCCTTGGAGGGTGCCACGCTCAGCGCCGCGAGCGCCATCGAGCGGGCAGCGATGGCGCATTGGCGCTTCGTCCGCGCGACCCGACTCAGCGTGGGATCCGATGTAAAGGATCCGCACGTCAAGCTTGATCCGAGCGCTCCCAACTGCGAGCAGATCCTGCGGTGGCTGCGGGACCGCGAGCCGGAATTGCTCGATGCCACGACCTGCGTCGGCGCAGCCCTGGCAGTTGCGGACTGGCTGCGCTCGCGCGACGAGGCGGATTCGATCGTTACAGCGTCTGAGCGAGGTGTGCTCCGGGGGTGGGGCTCGAACCCACGACAAACGGATTAACAGTCCGCTGCTCTGCCAACTGAGCTACCCCGGACCGAACGGGCCGCGCCGCGTCCCGAACGTGCGGAGCAACGATACTGAGTCGTTCTGCGCCGCCGACGGCGCGGTAGTCGTGCGCGGCTGACGGTGGTGGGCCGGGTGGGGATCGAACCCACGACCCGGCGATTATGAGTCGCCTGCTCTGACCACTGAGCTACCGGCCCGGCTGCACCGTACCGGTCCAGAATGCGATGCAGTCGCACGCGGAACGGCGCACCGAGTCGAGCAGCGGGCCGGGTACAGAGCCCCCTAGCAGGGCTAGTAGGTTTCGCCGGAAGCGCCGCGGTGGCGCAGTGGAGGAGGAGTATCCACGATGCGAAGAGGTCACACGCGGCGCGATGCCGAACAACCCACCAGCAGGCGGCGCCGACGCGGATCACAGCGCTCGTTCGGCATCCGGATCGGCGTGGTCCTTGCGGCGTTCGCACTGATCGCCGTCGCTTGCGGCGGCGGAGATGACGGCGGCGATGCCGGCGACGGTGCCGCTCCGGAGCCCGACACGACGCAGGCAACGACCGAGGATGCGCCCACGACCACCTTGTCCGAAGAGGAAGAAGAGGTCGTCGAAGCCCGAGACGCGGGCGAGGCCACCGGCGAGGACGTGCGCGAGACCGAGACCGGCCCGGTACATGGCGGCAAGCTCGTGTACGGCATCGAGGCCGACTCGGCCAACCCGTTCGTGCATTACGCGACGTCGTGCGCCATCAGCTGCAGGATGATCTTCCGGGCCATCACCGACTCGCTGTACATCACTGATGCAGACGGCGAGATCGTGCCCTACCTGGTGGAGTCGGAAGAGCACAGCGACGACTACATGGTGTGGACGCTCACGATCCGCGACGGCATCACGTTCCACGACGGCACGCCGCTCACCGGCGAGGCCGTGGCCTACAACATCAACCTCTGCCGCTTGAGCCAGCTGACAGGCCCGGCGTTCCTCGGCGTCGAAAGCGTCGTCGGCGAAGGCCAGACCGTCACGGTCACCGCCAGCCCCGGCCAGCCGCTCGCGGTCGGCGTCGGTCCGGCAGGTCGCGCAGAGGTGTGCGGGCAGATGTTCAGCCAAGCATGGATGGCGACGCTGCCGAACAACCCGCTGTACGTCTCGCCTGCGTCGCCGCTCACTGAGGAGCAGCGTGAGGCAGCCCTCGAGAACGCCACCGGTGATCCCTCAGCCCCGGTCGGGCTCGGTGCCTTCAAGTACGTGAGCTACACGCCGGGCAACGGCAACAGCTTCATCGCCGAGCGCAACCCGGACTACTGGCGCGGCGAGAACGGCATCACGGGCGAGAGCCTGCCGTATCTGGACGAGATCGAATTCGTGGTGGCCGTGGACATCCAGGGCCGCTCGAACGGTCTGAAGGCCGGCCAGTTCGACATCATCCACACGGCGAACGCTGACGAGATCTCCAAGTACGAGGGCGACGACGACTTCGTGTTGTTGCAGGCGAACGACTTCGGCGAGACCAGCCACAACCTGATCAACGTGGCCTCGGGCGTCAACCCGTGGCTCCAAGCCGTGCGTGGTGCCGCAGAGCCGATTCCGATGGATCCGCTGGGGCTCAACGCCGCCAACCCGCTGGTACATCTGAGCTGCCGCAAGGCGCTCGCCCACGCGTTCGACGGCGAGCGATTCGCCAACGAACGCCACCAAGGCTTGGTGCAGGTCGCGAACGGCCCGTTCCCGCCGGGCAGCGTTGGCTACTTGGAGGACTCCGGCTACCCGGCCTACGACGTCGATGCCGCGCAGGCAGAGTTCGAGCAGTGCAAGGCCGACCATGGCCAGGTCCCGGTGGCGTTCGCCTTCAACACCACCAACGACGCGTTCAACGTGGAGTCGAACGAGCTGATCGCGTCGATGTGGACCGACGCCTTCGGAGACGAGCTGGCGGTGACGATCTCGCCGATCGAGCAGGGCCAGTACATCGGCCTCGCCCTGGCCGGGGTGTTCCAGATGCAGGGCTGGCGCAATCACGGCGGCGTCGACCCCTCAGAGCAGTGGTACTGGTGGAGCCCGTTCACAGCGAGCCCGGTCGACCCGTCGGTGCCCGAACTGGCGCTGAACTTCGGGCGCTTCCTGGATCCGGCCATCAGCGATGCGCTGAACGTCATCCGGCATGTGCCTGATCCCGAGGCACGGCGCGCGGCCGCCGAGGCGATCAACCGAGCGTTCGCGGAGAATGTCTGGAACTTGTGGGCTTACTGGACGCTGTGGGGCATCATCGCAAATCCGCTGGTGCAGAACATCACCGACCTGCCCATTCCCGGCAACGCCGAGGGAACCTTCCCGGTGATCGCCGGCAAGCATCACTTGGCGCAGATCTGGTGCACAGACGGGAACTGCCAGGGCTGAGCGCCCACCAGAACGAAGAAGGAGGCGGCAGTTGGCGCGAGCGCGTTCGCTGGCAGCAGCGGCAGCGTTCGCGCTGATTGCCGTCGCCTGCTCCGCTGGTGATGGCGGCGGGGTCTCGGGCACCTCACCCGACCCAGCCGGCGCCGCGGCCAATGACCCGGTGAGCGACGCAGCCGATGAAGTCGCGACGACGCTGGAGGAGTCCCAAGCGGAGGTCGTCGAGGCACGCGAGGCCGGTGAGGCCACGGGCGAGGACACCCGGCAGCTGTCGGGCGGCCCCGTGCACGGCGGCCGGCTGGTGTACGGCATCGAGGCCGACACGGCGAACCCGTTCGCGCCCTACGCAGCACTGTGCGCGATCAGCTGCCGCATGATCATGCGTGCGATCACCGAGTCGATGTATGTCACCGATGCCAACGGCGACATCGTGCCGTACCTCGTGGAGACCGAATCGGCCAGCGACGACTTCCTGACATGGACGCTGCGGATCCGCGACGGCATCACGTTCCACGACGGGACGCCGTTGACCGGCGAGGCTGTTGCCTACAACATCAACCTGTGCCGCTACAGCCAGCAGACCGGGCCTGGCTACCTAGGCATCGAGAACGTCTGGGGCGAGGGCCAGTACGTCTACTACGAGACGTCGATCCCGTTCGCGACAGGGCCAGGCCCGGCGTCAAGGGAGCAGGGCTGCGGCTTCATGTTCTCCCCGACATGGCTGGAGACGCTGCCGAACAATCCGATGTACATCTCGCCGTTCTCGCCCCTGTCGGCTGATGAGCGAGCGGCTGGCCTCGCCAGCGCTACGGGCGATCCGTCGGCGCCGGTCGGGTTGGGCGCGTTCACGTTCGTGGAGTACACGCCGGGCAACGGCAACAGCTTCATCGCCGAGCGCAACCCCGGCTACTGGCGCGGCCCCAACGGCATCACCGGCGAGAACCTGCCGTACCTCGACGAGGTCGAGTTCGTGGTGGCCGTGGACATCGTGGGCCGCTCCAACGGCCTGAGAGCGGGCCAATTCGACATCATCCACACCTCGAATGCGGACGAGATCGCCAAGTACGAAGGCGACCCCGACTTCGTGCTGCTGCAAGCCAACGACTTCGGCGAGACCAACTTCAGCCTCATGAACGTGGCATCGGGGAGGAATCCGGTGCTCGCCGAGCTGCGGGGTCTCGACGAGCCGATCCAGATGGACCCGCACGGGCGCAACGCGGCCAACCCGCTGGTGCACCTGAGCTGCCGCAAGGCACTGGCGCACGCGTTCGACAGCGAGCGATTCGTCAGCGAACGGTTCCAGGGCTTGGTGCGGGCGGCCAATGGGCCGTTCCCGCCCGGCAGCATGGGCTATCTGGATGACTCGGGCTACCCGTCCTTCGACCTCGATGCCGCGCGGGCCGAGTTCGCCCAGTGCAAGGCCGACAGCGGCCAGAACCCGGTGACGTTCGGGTTCAACTCCACCAACGACCCGTTCAACGTCGAGTCGAACGAGCTCATCGTGTCGATGTGGCGGGCTGCCTTCGGCGACGAGATTGCGGCGACGATCCAGCCCATCGAGCAGGGCCAGTACTTCGGCCTGGCGCTGGCCGGGCTGTACGAGATGATGGGGCTGCGCGCCCACGGCGGGGTGGACCCCATCGAGCAGTGGCTCTGGTGGAATTCGTCAACTGCGCTCCCGATCGACCCGACTGTGCCTGAGCTGGCCTCCAACCTCGGGCGGTTCCGGGACCCTGCCATCGATGCCGCGTACGACGTCATCCGCCACAATCCCGACCCCACGGCTCGCCGTGAGGCGGCTGAGGAAGTGAATCGGGCGTTCGGGCGCAATGTCTGGAACCTGTGGACGCACTGGACGTTGTGGGGTGTCATCGCCAACCCGCGGGTGCAGAACATCACCGATCTGCCGATCCCGGGCAGCGACGTCGGCGCGTTCGCCGTGAACGCCGGGGCACACCATGTCGCGCAGATCTGGTGCGATGACGGCGATTGTCAAGGTTGAAGCGGTGAGTTGGTGTATCAACAGCACTGGAAGGGGGGCGCGACGGGCATGAAGCAGGCTGTTCGCGATCAGCTCGGTCGCATCATCGCGGCGGCGCTGCTGGCCACGATCGTGTGGGCCTGGTTCTGGCGACCCCCGTTCAGCTGGACCTTCGGCGTGCTGGTCGTCATCGGCACCGTCGGGGCCGGCATCGCCGACGGCCGCTACGCACTGCGGCGCATCGCAAGCGTGATCCCGGTGCTGGTCGGGGTGTCGTTCGTGGTGTTCGCGCTGATGGCGAGCCTGCCGGGCGATCCCGCCATCAACATCCTGGGCCCGGCCGCCACTGCCGACCAGATCGCGATCGTCCGCACCGAACTGGGCCTCGACGAGCCGTTCTTCAATCGCTACGGCAACTGGCTGGGCGGCGTGCTGACGGGAGACCTCGGCACCTCGATCGTGCTGCGCGAGGACGTCGCCGATGGCATCTCGCGCTCGATGACCCCGACGCTGCAGATCATGGCGTACTCGGTCGTCATCGCCCTGGGCTTCGCCGTCCCGCTGGGCATCTGGGCCGGCTACCGGCAGGGCACCAAGACCGACGGCACGATCAACAACGTGATGCTGGGATTCCTGGCCACGCCGAACTTCGTGCTCGCCGTGATGCTCGTGCTCTTCCTGGCCATCGGCGGGCTCAGCGTGGCCGGCAACGAGATCGGATTCCGCGTGCTGCCGGCCGCGCGCTACGTGCCGCTCGGCGAAGATGTCGTGCTGCACTTCAAGCACATGCTGCTGCCGTCGCTGGCCTTGGCGATGGGCCAGGCGGCCGTGTTCATGCGCTTGCTGCGGTCGGACATGATCGCCACGCTGCGCCTGCCGTTCATCGACTTGGCCCGCAGCAAGGGGCTGCCGACGCGGCGGATCCTGTGGCGGCACGCGCTGCGGCCGTCGAGCTTCACGCTGCTGACCGTGGTGGGGCTGACCGTCGGCCTGCTCATCGGCGGCGCGCTGATCGTCGAGTTCATCTTCACGATCCCAGGTGTGGGGGCGTACATCTTCCTGGGCGTCACCCAACGCGATTTCATCGCCGTGCAAGGCGGTGTGCTGGTGATCTCGACCCTCTACATCGTGGTGCTCACCATGTCCGATTTCCTGTACCTGGCGCTGGACCCGCGGCTGCGCGGCCGGGAGGTGGGCGCTCGTGCGTAAGCGCTTGGGGTTCGTCTTCTGGCTGGCGGTGGCATACCTCGTCGTGCTCGCCGTTGCTGCCGTGTTCGCCGACGTGCTGCCCATCAAGGATCCCGCCGAGACCTTCCCGGGCACCTCCAAGCAGGGGCCCAGCCTGACTCACTGGTTCGGCAACGACGGCGTCGGTCGTGACGTATTCAGCCGCGTCATCTACGGGGCGCAGGTGAGCCTGGTGATCTCCACCATCGGCACGGTGCTGGCGCTGATCATCGGCGGCCTGCTGGGCATGGTCTCGGGGTACTACGGCAGCCGGGTCGATCGCTGGCTGACGGCCACGCTGAACGCGTCGCTGGTGATCCCGCCGCTGATCCTGTTTCTCGCTTTGGTGCTGTTCTTGGATTCCGAAGCGAAGCGGCGCATCTTCATCCTCGTGTTCACGTTCGTGCTGCTGTCGATCGCGCCGATCGCGCGAGTGGTGCGTGCTGCCACCTTGAGCTGGGCCGGGCAGGACTTCGTGCTCGCAGCCAGGACGCTGGGGGCCCGGGACGGCAGGGTGCTGTTCCGTGAGATCCTGCCGAATGTGGCGCCCTCGTTCGTCAGCTACTCGCTCATCATCATGGCGGGCCTGATCGTGGTGGAGGGCTCGGTGGCGTTCCTGGGACTGAGCGTCCCGCCGCCGACGCCCACCTGGGGCGACATGATCAACAAGGGGCGCACCAACCTCGACGTGGCCGCCCACATCAGCCTGATGCCCGCAATCGTCATGTTTGTGACGGTGCTGGCGCTCAACTTCGTGGGCGACAAGCTGCAGCAGTACTTCGAGCCGAGGGAATCGGTCTTGTGAGGGCCGCGCTGCGAAGGCGGGGCTGCGAGGTCCCGGTTGCGAGGGCCGGTATCTGATGGCAGGCAGCGGAAACGCCCATATGCGCCCGGATGCGCTCCTGAGCGCGCGGGATTTGGTGGTCGAGTTCCCCGCGGCCGGCGGCCGGACGGTGTACGCGGTCTCGGGTGTGTCGCTCGACTTGCTGGAGGGCGAGACCCTCGGGCTGGTAGGCGAGTCGGGCTGCGGCAAGAGCACGACTGGGCGGGCGATCCTGCAGCTGCCGCGGCCCGCCTCGGGCACCGTGCAGCTCGCCGGCCAAGAGCTGACCGAACTCGACGAGGACGCCATACGCGAGGTGCGGCCGCGGCTGCAGATGATCTACCAGGATCCGATTTCATCGCTGAACCCTCGCCGCCGCGTGCGCGACATCGTGGCCGAGCCGCTGTTCATCGCCTTGGAGAATGTGTCGAGGCGGACCGCTATGGCGGTGTGGCAGGAACGCATCGGCGAGCTGCTGCAGAACCTGTTGCGGCGAGCTGCAGCCCCGCTGCGCATCGTGGGCCGGCTGGCCTCGGTGGCGTTCGTGCTGTGGATCCTCTCCGAGACCGTCGAGGAGCGCGCCGCCGAGCCGTGGTTGGGCTGGACGCAGGTGCCCGCAGCGATCATCGGCTTCCCGACGCTCGCGTTGTTGCTGCTGGCCGGCGCAATTGCCCTGTTGCTCGGCCTGACCTGGGTGCTGCTCGCAGTGATGCTGCCCTTTGGCTTGATGTCGCGCCAGTTCGGCGAGGTTTCCAGTGCTGTCGGGCTCGCGGGCGTGGTCGTCACCACGGGCGCGAGCGCCTTCATGCTGTGGCGCACCTGGTCGAGTTTCGGGGGCTGGGCGAAATGGCTGAACTCCGGCGGGCTGATCCTGCTCACCGCCGTGCTGGCGGTATGGCTCGTGCTGTCGGTGGCGAAGCCCGAGCGGGCGGGTGCCAGCGGCGTCGCAACGACGCTGAGCGCCATGGTGGTCCTTCAGGTCTTCTACGTGGCCGGTCTGGACGGAGGCATCAAGCTGGCGGTGCTGGTGGCCTCGGCGGTCGTCGACGCCCTCCTGTTCCGATGGGTCCTGCGGCGTTACCGGGTGAACCGCGACGCCGAGCGCGAACGAGCCGAGCCGCGGGTGCGTGAGGTGCTCGAGTACGTCGGCATCAACCCCGACGACGCCATGGACCGCCGCCCGTGGGAGTTCTCCGGCGGTCAGGCGCAGCGGCTCTCGATCGCCCGGGCGCTGGTGAGCGTGCCGCAGGTGATCATCTGCGATGAGCCGGTGTCATCGCTGGACGTGTCGGTGCAGGCGCAGATTCTCAACCTGCTCGAGGATCTCAAGAACCTCATGGGCCTGACGATGGTCTTCATCGCGCATGATCTGGCGGTCGTCAAGAACGTGAGCGACCGGGTAGCGGTGATGTACCTGGGCAAGCTCTGCGAGGTCAGCGAGCCGGATGCGATGTTCGACCAGCCCGCGCATCCCTACACCGAGCTGCTGCTGGCGGCGATCCCGCAGCCTGATCCGGAGGCGGAGTTGGGTTCGGGGCGCATCGGCGGCGAGCTGCCCTCGCCGATGGAACCGCCGTCGGGCTGCCGGTTCCGCACTCGCTGCCCGCACGCGGCGCAGCGCTGTACCGATGAGGAACCCGAGATGCGCGAGATCTCACCCGGTCGGTTCGTGGCCTGCCACACACCGCTTGTCGGCGAAACCGCACCTGTGCGCGTCGAGATGGCCTCGGCTTCTAGGAGCGGGTCGTGAGCGACGCCTCGACGCCGGATCTGGCGGGATTGGACGAGTCGCCGCTGCTCGACATCGCGGAACTGCGCACCACATTTCACACCCCGGTGGGGCCGCTGGTTGCCGTCGACGGGGTTGAGTGGTCGCTGCGCCGGGGCGCCCGGATGGGCGTGGTGGGGGAGTCGGGCTCGGGCAAATCGGTGATGTCGCGGTCGATCATGCGGCTATTGCCCAAGTCGAGGGTGACTTCGACGGGGACGGTCACCTTCGACGGCATCGACATGATGTCGCTGGGCCGACGGGACCTGCTCGAGATGTGGGGTCCGCAGCTCGCGATGGTGTTCCAGGATCCGCTGGGCTCGCTGAACCCGGTCATGAAGATCGGCAAGCAGGTGGGCGAGGGCTTGCGGGTGCACCGCGACCTGTCGGCGCGTGCCGCACGCAGTGCTGCGCTCGATCTGCTCGAAGAGGTGGGCATTCCCGAGCCGCATCGGCGCATCGATGAGTACCCGCACCAGCTCTCGGGCGGCATGCGCCAGCGCATCGTGATCGCCATCGCCCTGGCCTGCAGCCCTCGCCTGCTCATCGCGGATGAGCCGACCACGGCGCTGGATGTCACAGTGCAAGCCCAGATTCTGGACCTGCTCGAGGCTCAGCGGGCCGAGCGCAACATGTCGCTGGTGCTCATCACCCACGACCTGGGGATCGTGGCGGGCCGCACCGACGAGATCATCGTGATGTACGCAGGGAGGATCGTGGAGCGCGCCCCCACGTCAACGCTGTTCAGCGACATGAGAATGCCGTACACGGAGGCACTGTTCCGGTCGATCCCCAAGGTCACCGACGACAGCCATGCACGCTTGGAGATCATCGGCGGCCAACCGCCCCAGATGACCGATCTCCAGCCCGGCTGCAAGTTCGCTCCGCGTTGCAAGTATGCGCAGGATCTGTGCTTCGCCGAGGAGCCAGCGCTCATCGAGGTGCCGAGGGCGGCGCCCGCTCGATCAAGCATCACCGACAGCGGCGACGACGGTGAGCCTGATCCTGCGGCCGGTGTGCACCTGTACCGCTGCTTCTACCCGGTCGGCACGCCCGAGGCCGCCGAGGCGTTCGAGCGCAACATTGCGTCGGGCAGGGTCAGCGAAGCCGGGGTCGTGATCAACCCCACCTGACGGCAGCGCCGAAGCGACGGAGACAGGCCGACGCGGGCGAGGGCGCTTCGGCGGCTACGAGGGGACTTCTTCGTACCAGTCGTGTGCGTGGTGCAGCAGGTAGTCGCAGATCTTGGTGCACCGGTCGAAGGGTTCGCACATGTCGTCCTCGCCTTGCAGCAGCGCCTGCAGCGACAGTTCCTTGCGTGCCACGATCATCAGCGTCCGTTTCGCCGCGTCGGTCACCGATGTGAGCGAATCGATGGCGGACACCTCCACCGGCAGGGCTGTGCCGCCGAGGCCGGCGAGGTCGGTCGCCAGCACCAGCATGTCCGGGCTGCGATCCAGCGGCGGGAGCGCCCAGGTGAACATCAGGGGCAGCCAGAACTCATCGGGAGGCAGTTCGTCTTCTGGCGTCGCCCACAGCACCTCCTCGAATGACAGCATCGTGCGCGGATCGGCTTCCAGGGTGAGGTGGAGATCGAGCGGGCCGCCGCATGCCTCAGCCGGGTGAAGGTCGACCTCCCAGGTCTGGCGCAGGCTGTAGGTCTCGATGAACTGCCGCTCGTCGTGTATGTGAAAGCCGTGCGCATGCGCATGGTCTTTCAGGCTCGCCATGTAGCCGGAGATGTCGATCGCTGCCATCGGGATGCTCCCATGCGGCGCTGAGGTGATGGGCGGAGGTTATAGCGCCGACGGGCCAAGCTCGGCGGAATTGGCCCGAATCAACTGGCTGCGCCGGAAGGGCTCGACAGGCCACAGGTAGTCTCCAGCCGATGACAGCCGTCAGCGACTGGCTCGGCCTGCTGCGGAACACTGCCGATGCGGTTGAGGCGGCGCTGGCTGATTTCGACCGTTGGCAGGACGGCGGGGAGCGGCCCGACCAGTACGCGCTTGATCAGGTGGCCGACGCTGCAGCACTCGATGTGCTCGACGCGGCCGGCGTAGGCGTGCTGAGCGAGGAGTCCGGATCGCGCACCGGCTCGGGAAGCGAAACCGTCATCGTCGACCCGGTCGACGGCTCCACCAACGCCTCACGGGGCATCCCGCACTACTGCATCAGCCTGTGTGTCGTGGACAGCGACGATGCGCGCACTGGTCCGGTCGACGCGGGCCCAGGGGACGGCGGTGTCACGCCGACAGCAGGTCTCGTGCGCCATCTGGTGTCGGGCGAGGAATTCACCGCCGTTGTCGGCGGCGGCGCGCACCGCAACGGCCAGCCGATCAGGCCCAGCGGGCGCACGAGCGGCGAGTGTGCTGTCATCGGCGTGTCGGGACGTCCCAGCCCCCAACTGCCCGTGTGGCAGGTGCGGGTGCTGGGCTCCGCCGCGCTTGACCTGTGTGCCGTCGCTTGCGGCCGGCTCGATGCCTACCTCGACCTCAACTCGAACCACGGTGTCTGGGATTACGCGGCAGGCATCCTGATCTGTGCCGAAGCAGGCGCATGGACCGGCGAGGCGGACGGCAGAGAACTCTTCTACCTCAGCCACAGCGAGCGCCGTGGTCCCGTTGCAACCAGTACCGCTGAGTTGGCCGTGCTGCTCGGGCATGCTCGGCAGCAGGGGTCTGCGTCAGGAGCTGACCGGTAGCCTGCGAGGCCCGACTCCCGGGGCGCTTAGCTCAGCTGGCGAGAGCACCTCCCTTACAAGGAGGGGGTCGCAGGTTCGAGTCCTGCAGCGCCCACCGGTGCGGGCGGATGCTGCTGCGGGTGCTGTGGGCGCCGTCGGCGTTGCGGCTCGGGCGTGCTCCGGCATCTGCGACTGCGCGTGGCTGAGCGTCTGGCTTCCCGTGGGCAGGCCGGCAGACGGCGCTGTATTGCTCACGAGTGCGAAAATTATCGAAATGAGTCAGCAGAACTCAAATGAGTTTGCCGGGTTGATGGCCGCGCTGGATGGCGGCGCGAAGGCGATGTCCTCCAGGCGCCCTAGCTCGACGCGTACCGGCGTCCAGCCGGACCAGTGGGCCTCTTGGGCCTGGGCCTCGGCGACGGTGAACGGCTCGACGGCGTTCCACGGCGCGGGGAGCGGCACGAACGACTCGAACGCTGCGAGCACCCGCGCCCAGTTGCCGGCGTAGCCGGCCCGGCTCTTGTTGGCGTCGTGCCATTTCTTGACCTGGCCGGCGATGTTGCCGCGGGCGGTGCAGACGTGCGGCGTCGGCTGGCGCGGCGGGGTCCACTGGTCGGTGACGGGCGGCAGCGGCGTGTGCTCGACCGGCGTTGTGTCCAAAACAGGCCGCTCCGGCGCTGCCGCCAAGGCGAGCTCGAGCGACGGGCCTTGGTTGTCGTGGCCGCTGCCCAAATGGTGGGTGACGGTCCATGAGCTGGGGGCGTTGAACCGCGGGTAGCCGTCGTCGTGGTAGCGGTACACCTCGAACGTCTTGGGCTGGTTCCAGTCCGAAGAGTTGAACGAGGTCCAAGCGGCCTGGTGGTTGTGGCCCGACGACGCCCGCCTCTGGTCGCGGCACCGCCACAAACACACGCCCAGCGCCCTCTGGGCGTTGGCTGAAGCGGGCGGGAGCGAAACCCGCGCGTACACCGACACCGGCCCGCCCGGATCGCCGCTCAGGTTCACGGTGTAGGAGACGGCATCGCCCTCGGCCAGCGTCGCGGACGACTCAGAGACCACGATGGCCCGGCTTACGTCGTTGTCGCGTACCCGGACCGTCGCCGAGCTCTGGCCGGGGGATATGCGGTAGCCGTCGCCGGGCAGCAGCTCGGCGGTCACGATGCCGTCTTGCT
>NZ_JAPYOK010000064.1:0-10125 GCF_028283155.1 Candidatus Poriferisodalis multihospitum
GGGTGTCTGGATGCCCAACAGATAGCTGGCGAGACCGACATCGTAGAAGTAGAGCTTCGGCGACTTGGTCAGCCGCTTCCCAATGTTCTTGTGGTACGGCTCGAGCACGAACACGATGTAGCTGCGCTCGAGAACAGTCAGCCAATTGCGAACCGTTGTGTGTGAGATGCCGAGGTCCCCCCCGAGCGATGACAAGTTGACGAGTTGCCCGATTCGTCCAGCGCACAGCGCAGCGAACTGACGGAACGCCGAGAGATCGCCGACGCCTCCCATGCGACGCACATCCCTCTCGATGTAGGTATCGAAGTAATCGGCCAGCGCAGGCCGAGGCTCCAGCTGTTGGTCGATGATGCGCGGATAGAAGCCGCTGTATGCCAGCTCGGCGAAAGATGCGACGCCGTCGGCTCGGTGGCGCTCTTCAAGCGAGAACGGAAGCAAGCGCAGCTGAGCCACCCGACCAGCCAGTGACTCGCTGATTGCCGTGTTGAGCTTGAAGTTCTCGCTGCCCGCGAGCACGTATTGGCCATTGGCACCGTCGGCATCTGCTGCTTCCTTCAGATAGGAGAAGAGTGCCGGCACATGCTGAACTTCGTCGATGACGGCGGGCCTGCCGAGATCCCGAAGGAATCCGCGCGGATCGTTTTCTGCGACCTGGCGAACGTCCATCGCGTCCAGGCTGACGTAGGCGACCTCTGAGGAGTCGAACACAGACTGGCAAAGCGTCGTCTTGCCAGACTGGCGCGGTCCGGTCACAGACACGAATGGAAACTGCCGGAACAGCTTCGGCAGCAGACTGGCAATCTCCCGACGAATCATACGTGCATGGTACCTCAGGTGCCATGCAATTTGAAATCTCGTCTTTCAGTTTGCATACCTAGACGCTGTGCTACGTGCCGTTGCGGCCCGCTCACCACCGCCCTCGAACTCGCCGCGCGAAGAGCATCTGATTCAATGGCGACTGCCGCTCGTCTACGGCGACGACGGCGAGGCTCATATCGCTCCTGTGCGCGGCAGCGCGGCGCACCATGGCCCTTGGCGTCGGCGTCGCTGCGAAGGGGCTTCGGGGTGCTCGTCAAACGGAGGGATGCTGGGTTCATGAACTTCTCGAAGGCCATTGCCGTCTACTTGAAGCTCGTCGGGGCCGCCGTGGCGATCAACCTCGGCGCATATCCCCTCTACAGGGAGCACCAGCCCGAGAACTTCGATTCTTGGTCGGTGCTCAACTGGTTCATGGCGTCGTCGTTGTTGCTGACCTTGGTCACGACATGGCTGCGCCGCTCCGCCGCCAGCGCTCACGACCGCAATGCACGAGCCATGTTCATCTTCGCTCCGCCGTGACCATTCCGTTTGTGCCGAACTGGTTCGCAGACATGGTCGACGGCAGCGACAACCTGATCATGTGGTACCTCATCGACAGCGCGCTGCCGATCCTGCTGTGGATGGAAGGTCACCGTCTCTGGAAGTCGGCCACGACCCGCTGAGACCGCCATCTCTCGGCGCGATGGAGCGGCCATAGCCTCGGATGGGCCATGAACGACCTCGGACCGAGCAAGACGCTGCAACACGGCCCGACGATCGTCTACATCGACGGGTTCAACTTCTACTACGGCGCCGTCAAGGGGACGCCGTACAAGTGGCTTGACCTCGAAGCGCTCTGCCGGCGCCTGCTGCCCCGCGACAACATCGTCAAGATCCGCTACTTCACGGCTCGCGTGAGCGCTCGCCCGGACGATCCGCAGCAAGCCGACCGCCAAGATACCTACTTTCGGGCTCTCGCAACCCTGCCGCTCTTGGAGATCCACTACGGGCACTTCGTACAGAGGAAGATGAAGCTTCCGCTCGCTCGTCCGTCAGCAAGCAGGCATCGAACCGTCGAAGTGGTTAGGACAGAGGAGAAGGGCTCCGATGTCAACTTGGCCGCGTACTTGCTGCGGGACGCATTCATGGGGCACTGCAGGACAGCTGTGGTGGTCAGCAATGACTCGGACCTTCGCGAGGCCGTCCGCATCGCGCGTGTCGACGCAGGCATCACTGTGGGCATTGTCAATCCGCACTTGGCGAAGTACCGCTCGCGG
Organism: Candidatus Poriferisodalis multihospitum; assembly: GCF_028283155.1. Taxonomy (NCBI): domain Bacteria; kingdom Bacillati; phylum Actinomycetota; class Acidimicrobiia; order Acidimicrobiales; family Candidatus Poriferisodalaceae; genus Candidatus Poriferisodalis; species Candidatus Poriferisodalis multihospitum. The sequence goes on from NZ_JAPYOK010000064.1 coordinate 2,076, forward strand.
TTGCTCCAAGGCACCTTCTTCAAGCAACTCCGGATGAACGTGCTGGCCCAATGCCAGCTGGCACCCGTGCTCCATGACCAGCAGGGCGCCATCAGCAAGCCATCTGCTTGGTAAACACGCAAGGGCCCGCCGAAGCGGGCCCTGCACCCAGCCACCAGAAGCGACTGGGGGGATTGGGTGCAGCGTACATCACACCTGTGGCATCCCCTACGACTCGCGGGGCTACAGGCGGACGCGCTGGTTGGGCCGCGGTCGGGTGCGTCACATAGCCCATCGCCAGGCAGCGATCCTCGGTGTAGCTCCACATAGCCGACGTGACCCGGCCGACGAGCTCGCCGTCGCGGCGGATTGGCTCGTCGTGGTACGCCAGCACATCGGGGTCTTCGAGCCGGAACTGGACGAGACGGTGTGTGCGGGGCTCATGGCGTTGTGCCTCCAGCGCTGCGCGGCCGATGAAGTCGCGCGGCTTGTCCCACGCAATCGCGAAGCCGAGGCCCGCCTCCAGCGGCGTGTCCTCGTCGCTGATGTCGTGCCCCCAGTGGCGGTAGCCGCACTCCAGCCGCAGCGTGTTCATGGCGTGATAGCCGGCGTGAGCCAACTCCAGCCCGTCCGCGTCTTCCGCAGCGTCGCGCAGCGCTTCGTATACCGCGACTGCCCCGGCGTTGGGCACATACAGCTCCCAGCCGAGCTCGCCCACGTAGCTCATGCGCACGGCCAGCACCGCGATCGGGCCAGTCACCGACGCCACGTCGATGTGCTGCGCATCGCCGAAACCGAACGACTCGTTGTCGAGCGCGGCGTCGGTGACACGGCTGAGCAGGTCTCGTGAGTGCGGTCCCATCAGCCCGAGCACTGCCCACTCGTCGGTGACATCGGCGATGTCGACGTCACGGCCCCTGCAGTGGCGTCGCAGCCACGCCCAGTCACGGGTCTGGCAGGCAGCCGAGGTGACCACCCAGAAATCGTCGTCGCCCAGCCGGGTGACGGTCAGGTCGGCCTCGATGCCGCCTCGCTCGTTGCACCACTGCGTGTATACGGCACGCCCGGCGGGCACATCCACCGAAGCCACACTCAACGTGTCGAGCACGTCGAGCGCGTCGGGGCCGCGCACGGTGAACTTGACGAACGACGACTGGTCGAACACCGCCACGCCGTTGCGCACGGCGTCGCACTCACGCCCGGAGTTCTTGAACCAGTTCTGCTTGCCGTAGCTGTAGCGGTATGCCCGTTCCTGGCCCTGCTCGGCAAACCAATTGGCTCGCTCCCAGCCTGCTGTCTCGCCGAAGACCGCACCGGCCGCATCCATCGCGTCGTGCAGCGCCGAGCGCCGCTGGTCGCGGGCGCTCGTGTACTGGAAGAATGGCCAGTGCATCGCATACAGCAGCCCGAGACTCTCGCTGATGCGTTCGGCTAGGTAGCCGTTGTCGGCCTGGAATGGCATGGCGCGGCGGATGTCCACCGCGCACAGGTCCATCGGTGGGTGCCGGTCGGCGATCCAGTCGGCCAGCACCCAGCCGGCTCCCCCCGCGGACTGGATGCCGACGGAGTTGAAGCCCGCAGCCACGAAACAGCCGTCGACCTCGGGCGCCTCGCCGAGGTAGTAGGTGCCGTCGGGAGTGAACGATTCGGGGCCGTTGAAGAACAGCTGCACGCCGCAGTCGGCCAGCGTCGGCACCCGATGGCACGAGCGCTCGAACACCGGTCCGACGTGGTCCCAGTCTTCCGGCAGCGTCCCGAACTTGAAGTCGCGGGGAATGCCGTCGAGGCGCCACACCTTGGCTTCCGGCTCGAAGAAGCCGACCATGAGCTTGCCGGTCTCCTCCTTGAAGTACGTGTAGTTGGTGGGGTCGCGCACGATGGGCGTGGAGGTATCGAGGTCGTCGAGCGGCTCGGTGACCACGTAGAAGTGCTCGCACGCCTGCAGCGGAACGTTCACCCCGATCTGAGCGGCGAGGTGGCGGGTCCACATGCCGGTGGCCAGCACCACGGTCTCGGTCTCGATCAGGTGGTCTCCCCCGGCGCCGCTCGCGACGCCGGACGTCAACTCAGTGCGGACGCCGCTGATGGCGCCATTGCGGGTCTCGAGCCCGGCGACGGCGACACCTTCGATGATGCGGCACCCTCGGGCACGTGCGCCCTTGGCCAGCGCCATCGTGACGTCCACCGGCGACACCATCCCGTCGTCCGGCAGGTACAGCGCGCCCACCAGGTCGTCGGTTCGCATCAGCGGCCACATCTCCGACAGTTCGTCCATGTCGAGCTCGCGGGACTCGACACCGATGGACCTGCCCATGGATGCGCCGCGCAGGATCTCCTCCCAGCGCTCGGCATCGGATGCCACCGAGATCGAGCCCGGCGCCCGGAAGCCCGTCGCCTGACCGGTCTCGTCCTCGAGCGCCTCGAACAGGCGCACGGTGTAGGTGGCCAGCTTGGTCAGGCTGTAGGTCGACTTGAGCTGCGCTGCCAATCCGGCCGCGTGCCAGGTCGTGCCCGAGGTGAGCTGGTTCTGCTCCAGCAACAACACGTCGGTGATGCCTCGCCGCACCAAGTGGTATGCAACCGCGCAGCCCACGACACCGCCGCCCACGACGACCACTTCGGCACGATCTGGGATCGTGCGCTTGGATGCTGCACGATCTGGAAGCGAGCGATCGCCAAGGGCGCGCCCGGGTGATGTCTGTTCTGCCATCAGTGCCGCCTCAGACGCGTTCGAGCAGGTCGGGGGTCAGGTCCGCAGTGGAACGAACGCCATTCAGGCGCATCGTGCGGGTCATCCCCTCGACGAAATAGTTGAGCACCCAGTCGACGCCGGTCTCGCCAGCGGCGCCGAGGGCATACAGGTACGCCCGGCCGATCATCGCTGAGTCGGCACCCAGGGCCAGGGCCTTCACGATGTCGCTGCCGCGCCGGATTCCTCCGTCGCAGATCACCTCACAACGGTCGCCGACGGCCTCGCGAATGGCCGGCACGCACTCCACCGGCGCAGGCGCCCCATCGAGCTGGCGCCCGCCGTGGTTCGACACGATCACGGCGTCGAGCTCCATGTCGGCAGCGATCTTGGCGTCGTCGGTCGACAGCACGCCCTTGAGCATCACGGGTCCATCCCAGCGCTCGCGGAACCACTCGATGTCGTCCCATGACAGCGACGGGTCGAACTGGCTGTTGATGTAGTCGGCCAGCGCCACGGCATCGCCGCCGTCGCCGCCGGCCGCCCCTTCGCAATTCGAGAACTTGATCGGCTCGTTGCTGAGAAAGTCCAGGAGCCAGCGCGGATGCAGCAATCCGTCGATGATCGTGTCGGGGCCCAGCTTGGGGGGAAGGCTGAAGCCGTGCCGGACGTCGCGCTCGCGGCGTCCCAGCACTGCCGTGTCGACGGTGATCATGATCGCCTCGTAGCCGGAAGCGGCCGAGCGCTCGAGCAGGTCAGCCATCAGCTCGCGGTCGCGCCAGACATACACCTGGAAGAATTTTCTCCCCGCGCACACCTCGGCTACCTCTTCGACCGAGCGTGTGCCCATCGTCGACAGCGAATACGGAATGCCGGCCCGTTCAGCGGCACGCGCCACAGCCAGCTCACCTTGCGAATGGGCGATGCGGTCGAAGCCCGTCGGAGCGATCACCAGCGGGATCGGCACCTCCTGCCCCAGCACCTTGCCCGAGATGTCCACCTCGCTCACGTCGCGCAGCACTCGCGGCCGGAATTGCCAACGATGAAAGGCGGACACGCTTCGCTCGGCGCTCACCTCGTCCTCGGCTGCCCCGTCGATGTAGTCGAAACAGCCGCCCGGCATGCGGCGCTTCGCCATGCGGCGCAGGTCGGAGACGTCGGCCGCGCGGATGAGGTGACGCTTGTCGGCGTCGCGTTCGAACTCGCCGAACTGCATGACGCTGCGGGCCGTCTCGTAGGCCTGCGATACCCAACTCGTCAACCCCGCCATCGCTTGCCTCCCCTCGGCTCGCCGCTCAGAAGTCTGGCTGGTAGGACCCAGCTATTTTGACAGTCCCGCTCGATCAGAGCCACATCCACTGTGATGGGCAGGCGCGCGGCACCGGGGTCAGCCACTCACCGATATACGTAGGCAATTCTGTAGCGAGAGGATCTCCATGACGGTAGATGTCGGTCTGTTCAAGCGCTCCGTCCTTATATCGATCCCATACGAGAGCTAACTCGTCATCTCTGACATCTAAGTACCAATTGCCGTATCCGCCCGCCGATGCTGCGCGCTCCGGCGCAACGAGGGTAAATCTCTCTACGTCGATGCCGCCAGGAAATGGATATTGGCGCACTCGTTGCAAATCCAAAAGGCCAAACTGCTCATTCAAGGGATATTCGATAGCGGCGCACGGACCCGAAAGATCCAGATAGCCCCAGCCGTACAGCGCTATAGCTGGACTCGCGCGCTCAAAACCCTGCGGATAATCCGGCCAGAATCTACGAGCGAGAACAGGCAATTCTAGTTGGTCGCATCCCATTTCTTCGATTGCGCCATTATGCATCTCAGTCACTATCGTTGCGCATTGCGACCGAACGGATCGCTGCGAAGTCGGAGAGACGTTGGTGGATGTCATCGCTTCGGAAGTGGTGCGCACGCTGTCGGAAAGTGGTCTAGAGCCTTGGCTGTCACTCGTTGTGCAAGCAACTGTGCTCCCCGCGAGCAGCAGTAAGCTGATCAGCATACAGCAACGTTGTCGGAGTTGAGACTCAGTGTGCATACTGCAGCCTCAAGATGAAGCAACCTCTGATGCACCAGCTACGCCGACAGACTTTGAGCTTATCCGTAGACCAGATCCAAGCCGTATCTGTTCAGGGCAGCTTCGACTGGCGTGAAATAAGCTGTGGTTGAGCCGCTGACGCGAGCAGCAGTGATGCCCACAGCTGTCGAGCCAATGTACCATGGACCTCCGCTGTCGCCTTCCTGCACTTGCACGTCGTCCAGCGTCACACGTGCGATATTGCAGACAGTGGCACCACTATAGGTGATGCAGAGATTCCATGCTTTGAGGCTGCCACAATCCCGCTCATTCGAGGCCCGCCCATAGAAACACACCCTCTGATTTGTCGAAAACCCAGATTCACGCCGCATTCCGGTAAGCGTACGCGTGTCATATCTTCCATCGCCGATATAGAAGATGGGCGAAGGAGTACCCGAGAACGAATACCAACCGATGTCGCCTTGAGAGCCCAAGTGCAAGCCTTCCTCAGTCAGCGTTCGGACTCGGCCATCCAGTGGAATCTTGTACCGCGTCATGCGGGTGCAATGACCTGCTGTGATGAGACCGTCATCTTGAGCTCGAGTCACTGCAAACGCTGAGGTGCAATACCTGCTGCTCCTATTGGCATCATGGATTTTCGCACCGCCATGAAACGTACGTGTGGCCGAGTCGACGAGCTGGCCATCCCTCTCCGTGACATTCGATGTGACGCCAACAGGCAACAGGGTCTTCAGACTCAGCCTGGTGGCATCGAGCCTGGGTGCCGCTGAGTCGTCGCCTCGAACGATGACATCCAAGGATTTGGTCTTCGGCGAAGGCTCCACAATGGCTTCGCTGTGTCCAGTGCTAGCGAGCAGCGCGGCTGCATCGCGGGCCAACTGGTCGTATGCGTTGGCCGAGATCGGCGACGAAGTATCAAAGCTGAGCGAGACTCCGTGCGGTGCCGCTTGCGCCGACACTGCCCTGGGGACCGTACCGACCCACATCACAACCGACGCCGCAACGAAGCCATCGGCGTGGTACGCCCCGGCATAACCGTTCGGATACACCGCGGCCCACTCCGCAATCAGCCCAGCGACAACCTCCTCGTGCTGCAGCCGATTGAGCACCGTCTCAACAGAAACGTCGTACTCCTCGGCGATCAATCCCGCGTCCTGCTGCACCTCTTGCGCAGCTGCAGGCTGGTTCGTCCTTTGCGAGACACCTGGCTGAGGCTGCGTGGTGGCGGCACCCGCCGCCATTGGGATCAGGGCAGCGAACAGCAATGCCACGACCACGAGCACCCGCACGCTCCGCCATCGTCGACGTGACCGGTTTCCGAACTTGATCTGCCGATGGCGATGCTCTGGGCACTGACTGGCGCCGTGTGTGTTCATGACAGAACTCCCTTCGTACTTACTACACGTTTGTTTAGCACATCTCATCCGCTATGCCGCACGCCGTGGACGCCGTCGGGAGTGTGCTGAGCTGCCGCGTTCTGCCGGAATAGGCGGCGGCGAACTCTACGATGTGCCCGAAGTTCCAAGTGCCCTGCCATCTGCACCGGAGGCTGCGGTTCGGGCATGCAGCCCTGCCGGCCGACCTCTGCCGCACGATGCGAAAGTGAGTCCCTCATGGTCACAAACGCCGATCTGGCAGAGCGCTACCGCGCGATCCTGCCCAGCTTCATCAGCCCGCTGTACGAGCGACCGGTCTCGATCGACCGTGGCGAGGGGAGCTACGTCTTTGACTGCGAAGGCACCCGCTACCTGGACTTCTTCGGCGGGATCCTCACCACCATGATCGGGCACGCCAATCCTGTCGTAGTCGAGGCCGTACAGGCCCAAGCAGCCAAGGTGATGCACACCTCGACGCTGTACCTGAACGAGGAGATGATCTCGTTCGCCGAAGAAGTGGCCGCCGTCTCGGGCATCCCCGATCCCCGGGTGCTGTTCACCACGTCGGGCAGCGAGGCCAACGACACCGCGATCTTGCTGGCTACCAACTATCGCAACAGCAACCAGGTGCTGGCGATGCGCAACAGCTACCACGGTCGCTCGCTCACAGCCCAGGCGATCACCAGCCACCGCGCCTGGTCCACCAGCAGCTACAGCGGGCTCGACGTGCAGTTCGTGCAGGGCGGCTACCGGCTGCGCAGCCCGTTCCGGCAGCTCGACGATGACGCCTTCACCAATGCCTGCGTGGAGGATCTCGTCCAGCTCATCGACATGACCGATTCCGGCGGCTTCTCGGCACTCATCGCCGAGCCGATCCAAGGCGTCGGCGGCTTCGCCACGCCGCCCGATGGCTTCTTCGGCGCCATGGGCAAGGTGCTGCACTCGGAGGGGATCCTGTTCATCTCCGACGAGGTGCAGTCGGGCTGGGGCCGCACCGGCGAGCACTTCTGGGGTTATGAGGCTCACGGCATCACACCCGATGCGATCACCTTCGCCAAGGGCGTCGGCAATGGCATCACTCTGGCGGGCATCGTGGCCCGGGCCGAGCTGATGAACTGCCTGACGCGCAACTCGATCACGACGTTCGGGGGGAACCCGCTCTCGACCGCGGCGGGGCGGGCCACGCTGCGCTACCTGCTCGAGAACGACCTCCAAGCCAACGCTGCCGCCCGCGGGGCACAGATGCACGAACGCCTGGCACCCGTGTGCGACGCGTCACCGCATGTGGCCGAGCTGCGCGGCAAGGGGCTGATGCAGGGTCTCGAGTTCTGCCACGCCGGCAGCATCGAGCCCGATGCCGCCACCACGGCAGCGGTGCTGGAATCTGCAAGAGACCGCGGCCTGCTCGTGGGCAAGGGCGGTCTCTACGGCAACGTCATCCGCATCACGCCGATGCTGAACGTGACCGAAGCCGAGATGGACGAGGGCCTCGACATCCTCGTGCAGGTAATCGAAGCGCTCGACTGAGCCCACTGGGGTCAGTCGAAGCTGACCGACACTTTCAGCGCGCCGGCGTCGTGGGGCTCGTGGGCCAGCCGGAAGGCGTCGCCGATGTCGCTCACGTCGAACACGTGGCTGAGGAGCGGGGACACGTCGATGTCGCCCGAGGCAATGAGCTGCAGCGCTTGGCGGAATGACATGGCGCCGGGCTCGTCTTGGGCGCCGTAGGTGCTGGCGGCCGAGAGCCGCTTGCGGAAGAACTTCTGGAAGCGGACATGGATGTTGTCGTCGGTCGAGGGCAGGCCGAACCACAAGAGCTGACCGTCCATGCGCACAAGCTCGACCGAGTCGAGAAACGTGTCAGAGCGGCCGACCGCCTCCACGACATAGTCGGCGCCGCGACCGTTTGTCATGTCTTTGACCGCCTCGATGACCCCGGCGTTGCCGAGCTCGGCGGCATT
>NZ_JAPYOK010000065.1:0-28452 GCF_028283155.1 Candidatus Poriferisodalis multihospitum
GAGCTACACCCGCAGCGCCCCGCCCCGCCCCCGCAAGAAGGGCCGCCGCCGCTAGATCCGGCTCCTGATGACCAGCAGGGCGCGGCAGAATGGGAGCGTGAATCTCTCCGCATTCGGCCCAGTGCCGGCCGAGCACCGCAGCGAGAAGCTTGGCTAGGACCATGCCTGCGGTGTCGCGCGTCCTGCCGTGGCGGCGCATCGCGAACACCGTCGCGGCCGACATCTCGCCGGTGGTCGAGCGCTACCGCCAGCGCTGGCCGAAGCGTTCGCCCGAGCTGGTCATCCGGGCGTACGAGGCAGCCGCGCAGGCACACGAGGGCCAGCGGCGCAAGACCGGCGAGGCGTACATCACCCACCCTGTCGCCGTGGCAGGCGTGGTTGCCGATCTCGGTCTCGATGACACTTCCATTGCCGCGGCGCTGCTGCACGACGCAGTGGAGGACACCAGCGTCGAGCTGGTCGCGCTGGCCGACGACTTCGGCCCCGAGGTCGCGGCCATCGTGGACGGGGTCACCAAGCTCGACCGGGTCCGCTTCGCCTCCAAGCAGGCACAGCAGGCCGCCACCCTGCGCAAGATGCTTGTGGCTATCGCGAACGACCCCCGCGTGCTGATGATCAAGCTGTCTGACCGGCTGCACAACATGCGCACGATCGGGGCGCTCGGCGGTGCCAAGCAGGCCGACGTGGCCCGCGAGACGCTCGACATCTACGCGCCGCTCGCCAACCGGCTGGGCATGCAGCAGGTGCGCGACGAGCTGGAAGACCTGGCCTTCGCGGCGCTGTACCCGAAGCGCTACGCCGAGATCGACCGGATGCTCGCCGAGCGCACACCCGAGCAGGAGCGCTACGTCGACCAGGTGCTGACCGAGGTCCGCGAGCAGCTGTCGCGGATGAAGATCGAGGCCACGGTGACCGGGCGCAAGAAGCACCACTGGAGCGTCTACGAGAAGATGGTCATCAAGAACCGCTCGTTCGACGAGATCTTCGACTTGGTGGGCATCCGGGTGGTGGTGCCGACGATCCGTGACGCGTACGCGGCGCTGGGCTCCATTCATGCGACGTGGAAGCCGGTGACGGGCCGGTTCAAGGACTACATCGCGATGCCCAAGTTCAACCTGTACCAGTCGCTTCACACCACGGTGGTCGGCCCGTCGGGCACGGCCGTGGAAGTGCAGATCCGCACCGACGAGATGCACCAACGGGCTGAGTACGGCGTGGCGGCCCACTGGCGCTACAAGGCGGAGCGCAACGGCAACGGCAACAAGAGCAGCAGCAAGGGCGGCAAGGCGCAGCGCCAAGGCAGCAAAGCGGACCGCCACAGCAGCACGGTCGCCGAGGAGGACATGCCCTGGCTGAGCCGGCTGGTCGAGTGGCAGGCCGAGTCTGACGACCCGGCCGAGTTCATGCGCACGATCGCGAGCGACCTCGGTCACGGTGAGGTGTACGTGTTCACGCCCAAGGGTGACGTGGTGACGCTGCCGACCGGCGCCACGCCCATCGACTTCGCCTACGCCATCCACACCGATATCGGCGACACGCTCATCGGCGCCAAGATCGACGGCCGGCTCGTGCCGCTCGACCGGCAGCTGCGCTCGGGCGACACGGCGGAGGCGTTCACCTCCGACGATCCCGGAACCCGGCCGTCGCGCGACTGGCTGGAGATCGCCGTCACGCCGCGGGCCCGCTACAGCATTCGGCGTTGGTTCGCCCGCTCCGACCGTTCCGAATGGGAGGCGGCCGGGCGGGAAGCGGTCTCCGACGAGCTGCGCTCCGAAGGGCTCAAGGCGTCGCTGCTGATCGACGGCGACGAGATGCGCGCCGTGGCCGAGCAATTCAGCCGGGCCGATCTCGACCAGCTCTTCGAAGCCGTCGGCAAGGGCGACGTGCGGCCCCACTCGGTGGCCAAGCGCCTGGTCAGCAACTTGCGAGGCGAGGGCGATGGGGTGCAGCTGCCTGCACGCCCGGCCCGGCAGCGGGGCTCGCGCCGCCGGCGCTCTGCTGGCGTGCATGTCGACGGCCACGACGACGCGCTGGTGCGCTTGGCACGTTGCTGCAGCCCAGTGCGCGGCGACGAGATCTTGGGCTTCGCGACCAGCGGGCGGGGCATCTCGGTGCATCGCGCCGACTGCGCCAATGCGGCCGAGTTGGCGACGGCGTCGGGCGCTCGCCAGGTCGAGGTGGAGTGGGACGAGAGCTGGGCGGGCGAGTTCGCCGCGGCGCTGGAGGTGCGCGGGCTGGATCGCAACCGGCTGCTGCTCGATGTGGTGCAGGTGGTGTCGGGCCGCCACGACCTGTCCATTGCGAGCTGCGACACGTTCGTGGGCGACGACCAGGTGGCGGTGATGCAGTTCGAGGTCGAGGTGGGCGATCCCATCCTGCTGGACCAGTTGCTGGCTGCCTTGCGCGAGGTGCCCGGCGTCTTCGACGCCTACCGCACCATAGAAGGCCTCGCCCGCACCGAGTACTGAGCACTGGGTACTGGGCCCCCGGGATCGCTGGGACTGGCGGCGGCAGGGCCGTAGCCTGCGCTGGTCATGTCCGCTACGCCTTCGACGCCCGCGAGCCCTCCTGACGGCGGCGATGCAGCGGCCTCGAAGTCGTTTCGGACGCCGATCGGTACCCACGATCTCACACCGCCCGAATCGGGCCGCTGGGTGGCGCTGCTGGGTGCCTTCATCGCAGCCGCAGATCGTGCCGGGTTCGGATATCTGCAGACGCCGATCTTCGAGGACATCGGCGTGTTTGCGCGCATCGGCGAGGGCACCGATGTGGTCGGCAAGGAGATGTACGAGTTCTTCGACCGCAGCGACCGCCATCTGGCGCTGCGGCCCGAGTGCACGGCGTCGGTGTGCCGCGCCTTCGCCCAGCATCGCCCAACCACGCCGTGGAAGGTGTGGTACCAGGGTCCGTTCTTTCGCTACGAGGCGCCCCAGGCCGGTCGCTACCGCCAGTTCCACCAGATCGGGGCCGAGACGCTCGGTACCGACGACCCTGATGCCGATGTGGAGATCATTGCCCTCGCAGCCGAGTTCTTCCGCGCGATCGGGCTGCAGCGGGTGCCGTTGCTGGTGAACTCGATGGGCGACGCCGGCACCCGCGTGGCCTACAGCGAGGCGTTGGGCAGCTACCTGAGACGCCGGGCTGGCGATGTGGACCCGCAGGACAGGGACAAGATCGAGCGCCACCCGCTGCGCATCCTGGACTCCAAGCGTCCGGCCACGGCGGCCGTGGCCGCGGAGGCCCCCCGGATCACCGACTATCTCACCGCAGCCACGGCAGCCCACTTCGAGCGGGTGCGCGAGGGTCTGGACGCGCTCGGGATCGACCACGAGGTCGAGCACAAGCTCGTGCGCGGTCTCGACTACTACACCCGCACCACGTTCGAGTTCCGCGCCGCCAGCCTCGACGCCGCACAGGACACGGTGTGCGGCGGCGGCCGCTACAACGGGCTCGTGGAAGCGCTCGGCGGTCCGCCGACGCCCGGCATCGGCTTTGCCCTGGGCATCGAGCGCCTGCTGCTGGCCTGCGACGCCGAAGGCGTCTTCGACGTTCCGGCACAGCGGGCCGAAGTGTGGGTGATCGACACGGCGGGCGGCGCCACCGCACGCGATCTCACCCATGAGTTGCGCTCAGTGGGCATCCGGGCAGACCGGGCCTTCGACGACCGGTCGATGCGGGCGCAGATGCGCGCCGCGGACCGCTCCGGTGCCGAGATAGCGCTCATCGTGGGAACCGACGAGGTCGACGCCGGCACCGTCACGGTGCGACCGCTGCGGCGCCCTGACGGCGGCGATGCTGACATTGTGCAGCAGATCGTGCCGCGTGCCGACCTGCTGGGCACGCTGCGGCGCATCTTCGACGAGCTCAATGCGGAAGGTGGAACGTGATGGGCGACCGAATGCGAACCGACTACTGCGGGCGGCTGAGCCGCGCCGACATCGGCAGGGACGTCACCGTGTGCGGCTGGGTTTCGCGGCGCCGCGAGCACGGCGAGCACTTGGCCTTCGTCGACCTGCGAGATCGCACCGGCATTGTGCAGTGCGTCGTGGATCACGCTCACGATCTGCGCTCGGAATACGTGCTGGCGGTGACCGGCACAGTCCGTGAACGGCCAGAAGATACAGCCAATCCCGACCTGGCCACCGGCGAGATCGAGATCGGCGATGCGACCGTCGAGGTGCTGTCGCGCTCGGAGCCCCCGCCGTTCCAGATCGATGGCCGCACTGAGGTCGACGAGATGCTGCGCATCCGCCATCGCTACCTCGACCTGCGGAATCCCCGCATGCACTCGAACCTGGTGAATCGGGCACGCGTGAACGCGGCGATCCGCCGTTCGATGGAGGCAGCAGAGTTCATCGAGGTCGAAACACCGACGCTGGTGGCTTCGACCCCTGAGGGCGCCCGCGACTTCGTCGTGCCCAGCCGCCTGCATCAGGGCCGCTTCTACGCACTGCCGCAGAGCCCCCAGCTGTTCAAGCAACTCTGCATGGTGGGCGGCATCGACCGCTACTACCAGATCGCCCGCTGCCTGCGAGACGAGGATCTGCGAGCCGACCGACAGTTCGAGTTCAGCCAGCTCGACCTCGAGATGAGCTTCGCCAGCGGCGCCGAAGTGCGCGCCGTGATCAGCGAGGCAGTGGCCGAAGCGGCCGAAGAGATCACCGGCGTGCGCCCCGCGGCGATGCCCGAGATCACCTGGCATGAGGCGATCGACCGCTACGGGTCGGACAAGCCCGACCTGCGCTTCGGGCTCGAGCTCACCGAGCTCACAGATCTGTTCGCCGAGACCGGGTTCAACGCGTTCAAGGCGCCTGCGGTGCGGGGCATCCGGGTGCCCGGCGGCGGCGACATCAGCCGCAACGCAGTCGATGATCTCACCAAGCAGTGCCAGCGCTGGGGCGCCAAGGGTCTCGTGTGGATGCGGGTCAGCGCCGGCGAGCCGCTGGCCGAGGGTGCCCGCAGCGCAGCCGGCGGCCGGCTGGCCGTCACCTCGCCGGTCGCAAAGTTCATGTCCGATGCTGAGATCGACGGTGTGCTGGGGCGCCTCGGGGCTGAGCCGGGCGACATGTGCTACCTCGTGGCCGACACCTGGCGCAGGGCCAGCGGGGTGCTCGGCCTGCTGCGGTTGGAGCTGGGCCGCCCGCCGGTGAACGAGGGGGGCCTGCACTTCCTGTGGGTGGTCGACTTCCCCCTGTTCGAGGATGTGAGCGCCGCCGGACTCCCGATCCCGGCGCATCATCCCTTCACGATGCCCCATGCCGACGATCTCGACGTTGTGGCTGCGGCTTCGGCGCGTATGGCGTCGGGCGGCGGCTTCGACGCCGACACCCTGCTGGACGTGCGCTCGCAGGCGTACGACCTGGTGCTCAACGGCTGGGAGCTGGGCTCGGGCAGCGTCCGGATCCACCGGGGCGACATCCAGCAGCAAGTCTTCGATCTGCTGGGCATCGACCCCGCCGCAGCGCAGGAGCGATTCGGGTTCCTGTTGGACGCGTTCCGCTACGGCGCACCGCCGCATGCAGGCTTCGCGTTCGGCATCGACCGGCTGGCGGCGCTGCTGTGCGGCGAGGAGAACATCCGCGAGGTCATCGCGTTTCCCAAGAGCCAGTCCGGTGCAGATCCGCTTACCAACGCCCCGAGCCACATCTCTGCCGACCAGCTGGAAGAGTTGGGGCTGGCAGTCGTCGCCGGCGACGGCGAGCAAGGTGCCGTCGCCCGTGAGGGCGAGCAGGGCGGCAGTGCGGACGAGGACGAGTCATGAGCAGCAGCGATCTGGCCGCCGTGGTGGTGACCGTCTGCGTGGTGGTCGCGCTAGTGGCTCTGATCGCTGTGCTGACCCAGGCGTTCGCATTGATGCGGGAGTTCCGGCGCAAGCTCGAGGACTTCGACGCCAAGGTCGGGCCGGCGCTCGGCCAGTTGGCCGATACCGCCGAGATGGCCCAGACCGAGATCGGCCGGCTGCGCGACCTGTTGAACATCGCGCAGAAGGTCGCAGGGCTGGCCGAATCCGCCGGGGCCGGCGCTGCAAGGATTGCCGGGGTGCCGGTCGACAAGGTGCGGGCAGCAGCCGAAGCCCTGCGCGGCAAGTTCGGTGGCACAGAGAGCGAGACGTCTGCAGGCAGCGAGGAAGCAGGGCGCTGAGATGCTGAAACGATTGCGATGGCTGACGCTGGGTGCCGGACTGGGTGCTGGTGCCTCGCTGTGGGTGCAGCGGCGGCTGCGTCACCTCCTCGACCGATACGCGCCCGTGCGCGGCACGGCGACGGCGCTCGGCACTGCCCGCCAGATGCGTCGTGATCTCAAGGACGCCTGGCAGGACGGCCGCAAGCGCCTCGACGCGGCGTGGGATGACGGCAAGCGGCAGATGGAGGATGCTGAGCAGCGTCTGCGCGACGAGCGGGACCGTCGCTGGGCCGAACGCCGCCATCGCCGCGAAGCCGCCTGAGAGGCCGCGATAGCCCCTCCGGCGGCCACGGAGGCCGCGAAAGTGCGTCGGCGGCCACAGAGGCCGCGAGAGTGCGTCGTATCCTCTGGGGATGCGCGCTGGCGAACTGCGTGAAGCGTTCAACTCGTTCTGGGCCGAACGAGGCCACGATGTCCGCGCTTCCGCGAGCCTGATCCCGCACGAACCCTCGCTGCTGTTCACGGTGGCGGGCATGGTGCCGTTCATGCCGTACTTCCTCGGTGAGGAGGTGCCGCCGACGCGTCGCATGGTCACCATCCAGAAGTGCGTCCGGGCGGGGGGCAAGCACAACGATCTCGACGACATCGGCCGCACCAACCGCCATTTCACGTTCTTCGAGATGATGGGCAACTTCAGCTTCGGCGACTACTTCAAGGCCGAAGCCATCCCGTGGGCGTGGGAGTTCGTCACCGAGGTGCTCGGACTCGAGCGGGAGAAGCTGTGGGTGACGGTGCACGTCAGCGACGACGAGGCCGCCGAGATCTGGCAGAGCTCCGTCGGCGTCCCGCCCGAGCGCATCCAGCGCCTCGACAAGGACAACTGGTGGGCCGCAGGCGATGTGGGGCCATGCGGGCCCTGCAGCGAGATCTTCTACGACCTCGGACCCGAGCTCGGCGACGGCGGGGGTCCTGCGCACGGCGGCGAGGACCGCTTCGTGGAGATCTGGAACCTGGTGTTTATGCAATTCGCGGCCGACGGCACCGGCGACATGACGCCGCTCGAAGCCCCTGGCATCGACACGGGTGCCGGACTCGAGCGGATCCTGGCGGTGCTGCAGGGCGTGCCCGCGGCGTGGGACATCGACCTGTTCGCGCCGCTGCTGGCCGAGGCAGAGCGCATCTGCGGCAAGACCTACGGCGCCGATCCCGAGACCGATGTCTCGATGCGCATCTTCGCCGACCACGCCCGCACGACGGCGATGCTCATCTCCGACGGCGTGTTCCCCTCCAACGAAGACCGCGGTTACGTGCTGCGGCGCATCATCCGTCGGGCTGTGCGCCACGCCTGGGTGCTCGGCGTCACCGATGTCGTGATGCCGCGGCTGGTCGAGATCGTGGTGGATGTGATGGGCGATCACTACACCGACCTGGTCAAGAACCGGCAGTTCATCGCCGATGTCGTGGCCCGCGAGGAGGAGCGCTTCAGGACCACCCTCGCTGCGGGCCAGAAGATCCTGGACGAAGCGACTGCTGGGCTCGATTCGACAGTGTTCGACGGCGAGGTCGCCTTCCTGCTCCACGACACGCACGGTTTCCCGGTGGAGGTGACTGAGGAGATCCTCACCGAGCGCGGCCTGAGCCTCGACCGTGACGGCTTCGAGGCTGCCATGGAACGCCAGCGCGAGCGAGCACGGGCGGGCCGGGCCGGCGGCCCGACATTCGCGGACGAGCGCTACCGGGAGATCCTGGCGCAGTTCGGGCCCACGGACTTCGTGCGGGACGCATCGACGGTGGCTGACGCTCGGGTGCTCGCCACTTTCGACATACCGCCCGACGGCGGGCAGGACAGTGACGACTTGGGCGGCGATCTGGTCGAGGTGTTCCTCGACCGCACGCCGTTCTACGCCGAGAGCGGCGGGCAGATCGGCGACATCGGCACCATCACCGGTCCCGACGGCAGCATCGAGGTGCTCGACTGCACCTACGCACTCGCCGACCTGCACCGCCACGTCGGGCGTGTCGTGGGCGACGGCGTCGAGGTCGGATCGCTGGTGACTGCGGCGATCGACGACGAACGCCGGGGGGCAATCCGGCGTAACCACACCGGCACCCACATCCTGCACTGGGCGCTGCGCGAGGTTCTGGGCGACCATGTCAAACAGGCGGGCTCGCTGGTAGCGCCCGACCGCTTGCGTTTCGACTTCAGCCATTACGAGGCGGTCAACCGCGACCAGCTGCGCGAGATCGAGCGCGTCGCGAACGCCGAGATCATCGCCAATGGCCGCTGCCGCCACTACGAAACCTCGATGAGCCACGCGCAGGCCATCGGCGCTATCGCCTTCTTCGGCGACAAGTACGGCGACGTGGTGCGGGTACTCGAGGCCGGCGAGCACTCGACTGAGCTGTGCGGCGGCACTCACGTGGCCGCGCTCGGTGATATCGGGCACCTGCGCATCGTCTCGGAAGCGAGCATCGGCTCGAACATGCGTCGCATCGAAGCGGTCACCGGCCTCGCGACTGTCGATCGGCTCGCCGACGCCGAAGACACACTGGACTCGCTGGCCGAGATGCTGAATGCACAGCCCGACGAGATCGCCTCAGCCATGCAGCGACGGCTGGACGAGACCCGCGAGCTCCGCCGCCAGGTACGCGACCTGCAGCGCTCCATGGCCGCGTCGCGAGCCGACGAGCTGGCTGCCGGGGCCGATGACGGCGTCGTGGTCGCCGAACTCGGTGATCTCGAACGCGACTCACTGCGCGACTTGGCAGTGTCGGTGCGCGACCGCGACGGCATCCGCGCCGTGGTGCTGGCCTCCGCGCCGGCGGCCGGAGGAGTGGCGTTGGTTGCCGCGGTGGATCCGGGCGGCGATCTGTCTGCAGGCGATCTGCTGCGCGATGCGGCCCGCGCCGTCGGCGGTGGCTTCGGCGCCAAGGGCGACCCGCCGCTGGTCGTGGCCGGCGGCCGCAACCCTGACGGCATCGGCGACGCCCTGGCCCAAGCCCGAGCGGCGGCACTCGGGAAGTGAGTGGGGCGCCGGGCCCGATGATGCGGGCTGTCGGCGTGGATCTCGGCTCGGTGCGCATCGGCGTGGCCATCGCGCCGGCCGATGCTGCGGTGGCAGTGCCCTACGAAGTCCTCGAACGCAGTGGCGAGCGTGCCCGAGACCACGAAGCACTCGCAGGTATGGTCGCTGACGTGGGTGCGGAGGTGGTCGTGATCGGCCTGCCGACCTCGCTCGACGGCGGCGAAGGACCGGCTGCAGTGGGCGTGCGAGCCGAGGCTGGCGAGATAGCGGCGGCACTCGATGTACCGGTGGTCTTGCACGACGAGCGCTACACCACCGTGAGCGCGGAGCGCATCCTTTCCGAACAAGGACTGCGCGGCCCCGCTCGCCGCAAGGTCATCGACAAGGTGGCGGCCGCGGTCATCTTGCAGTCGTGGCTCGACGCACGTGACTGACCGCAGCACCGACGCTCCCCGCGACGGTCACGCCGCGCGTCACGCGACCAGCGGAGCCGGCCGTGTGACTGCCGTGAGGGCGCCATCGGCGATGCGACGGCTGGCAGACCGGCTCGCTGGCCTCGTGGGGCTGGCGCCCGGCGGCGAATCTCAGGGAGCCGAGCCAGGCCTTGCGGCGAGCGGTGAGATCGCCGGCGAATCCGCTTCGGGCCCACCGGGCAGGTACGCCCGACGTTCCGTATCGCCGGGAGTCTCCGTGTCGCCATCGGCGCCCGAAGCCGCCGCGCCGAGCTCGCCGCCAGTCGGCGGTCGTCGGGGTGTCGATTTCGAGGTAGTGAGCACGCGACGCGGATTGGGCACCCCCGGCGCGCTGTTGTTTCTCGTGGTGCTCGGCCTCGTCGCCTGGATGGCGGGCAGCCGTGGCTACCGCTGGGTGTCCGAACAGCTCGACCCTCCCGGCGACCCCACCGGCGAGATCGTGTTGACGCTGCCGCCCGGATCGAGCACGGCGAGCATCTCCGACCTGCTCGGCGAGCACGGCGTGGTTCCCAGTTCGCGGGCCTACGAGTGGTACGTGAGATTAAGGGGCGGCCCGGCGTTCCAGGCAGGTGAGTACACGTTCCAGTCCAACTCGTCGGTGTGGGAGACCATGGCAGTGCTCGAAGCCGGGCCGAGCCGCGTTGCCCAAGCCGCCCAGCAGCCGCTCACCATTCCCGAAGGCCTGACGGTGGTCCAGATGGCGGCGCTGCTCGACGAGGTGGGGGGGCTGAGCTTCAGCGGCAGGGACTTCCTCGAGGCCGTCCGGACGCGTCCGGTGCTCTCGCTGGTAGCGCCAGTGCCTCGCGTGCTGCCCGACGGGGTCATCGATCCGGCCGAGGGACAGCTTTTCGCCGACACCTACTTCTTCGACTCCCAGACGAGCGCCGAACAGCTTGTCGCGCTGATGGTCGACCGGCTCGATGCGGTGCTGACCGATCTGGGCTATGACGATGCCCCCCGGCGTGTGGGCCTGACGCCGTACGAGGCGCTGATCGTGGCCAGCATGATCGAGCGGGAGGCCCAGCGGCCCGAGGACCGGGCCAAGGTGGCGCGGGTGATCTACAACCGGCTAGCGCGCGGCTGGTCGCTCGGCCTCGATGCCACAGTGGTCTACGCGGTGGGCGAGAGCGAGCTGACCGCAGAGCTGCTGGCGGTCAACTCGCCGTACAACACGCGGGTGCTGGTGGGGCTGCCGCCCACGCCGATTGCCACCCCGGGCCGCGCTTCGCTCGAGGCAGCGCTGAATCCGGAAGACGGACCCTGGATGTACTTCGTGCTGACCTCTCCCGACGGCACCCTGTCGTTCTCCGAGACCGACGAGGAGTTCCAGCGCGACAAGGCGGTGTGCCAAGAACTGGGCCTGTGCGGCTGAAAATGTTCGGCAGCCAGCGCAGGTCGTTCACATAGTGTCGGAGCGTGGCCGTGCCTTGCGATGAGTCGGGCCCCGAGAAGGGGTCGATGGTCGTTCCGACTGGCAGCACACGCGTGGCGGGAGTGATCGGCGATCCTGTGCGGCACTCGCTCAGCCCGGCGCTGCACAACGCCGCATTCGCTGAACTGGGTCTGGACTGGACGTACCTGGCATTCGAGGTGCCCGTTGGCCGTGGCGCCGATGCCGTGGCGGCGATGCGGGCGCTCGGCATCGAGGGCCTGTCGGTGACCATGCCGCACAAGGACACCGTGGCCGCTGCGGTTGACGAGCTGTCGCCGGCGGCAGCGCTGCTCGGCGCGGCGAACTGCGTGCGCCGTGACGGCGACCGGCTGATCGGCGAGAACACCGACGGCGCAGGGTTCTTGCGCTCGCTGCGCACCCAGGCGGGTGTCGACCCTGCAGGGCTGCGCACGGTCGTGCTGGGCGCGGGCGGAGCGGCGCGGGCAGTGATCGTCGCCCTGGCTGCCGAGGGAGCGTTGGTGACGGTCGTCAATCGCTCGCCGGATGCGGCGGCACGGGCTGCGGCATTGGGTGGGGAGGCGGGTGGCGCAACAGCGGAGGCGCTAGGCGGGCGTTCAGGCTCGGCGTCAGTCCGCGGCGCCGAAGCGGCGCGCGACGCCGATGTCGTGGTGAATGCCACACCGCTCGGCATGACCGACAGCGATCCGCTGCCGGTCGATCCGGCACTGTTGAGCGACAGCCAGATCGTCGTCGATCTCATCTACCGCCCTGAGCGGACCCCGTTGCTCGAGGCGGCCGCCGAGGCAGGTGCGACAACGCTGAACGGCGTCGGCATGCTCTTGTATCAAGCCGCCGAGCAGTTCACGATGTGGACCGGACACGACGCTCCTGTCGACGCGATGGCAGCCGCGGTCGGCCTCGACCTTGCCGGTTCGTAACCCGCCGGCTTCCTCCCCCGTGCGGCAGGCATCCTCAGCGCGGGCTGCGTGGTGATCACCCAGGTGGAGCCGAGTCTCGTGGCCGGCGCGGTCGCCGGGCTGGGTGGCGCTGCCGCTGGTGCGGCGGCAGTTCGCTGTGCGAAGCGCTGCTTCGACGTCGGTCTGCAGCCGGCATGGACGACGGCGGCGTGCATGGCGACAGGCGCGGTGCTCGCGCTGCGGGTCGGAGCGGGTCCTTTTCTCGCCCCGCTGCTGGCGTTCGGCTGGGCCGGCGTGGTGATCTCCGCGGTCGACCTGCGCACTCACCTGATCCCCACGCGCTTGCTGCGCGCCTGCGTCGCAATAGCGGTCCCATTGATGTGTGCGGCAGCGGTGCTCGACGGCGGCCTCGCAGGATTGGCGCGCGCGTCTGCCGCGGCAGCCACCGGAGCAACGCTCGGCTGGGGGGCGATGCGCGTCATCTGGCGGGTTGCCCGGGGCGGGCTCGGCTATGGCGACGTGAGGCTCGGCGGCTACCTCGGCTTGCACCTGGGCCTGGGCGGGCTCGCCGCCGTGTGGGCGGGCCTGCTTGCGGGCTTCGCGATCGCCGCCGCGGTCGGCGCTGTCGGGATGGTGGCGTTGGGCCGGAGCGCCGACCACCGGTTCGCTCTCGGACCGTCGCTGGTCGCCGGCGCTCTCGCCGCCGCTTGGTGGTTCCCGCCGCCGGGTCTCGCCGCCTGAGCGCGTCGCAGTTCCGATCGCTCGCTGTCTGCCAGAAATCCGTTGCGCACTGAGGCGTCCCGGCGGGTAGCCAACCGGAATGCGTCGGTACCCTCGCAACCGATGTCGGGCACCATCCGCGTCGATGTTCCGCTGGGCGACCGCTCGTACCCCGTGCTGGTCGGCGACGGCGCGCGCCACGAGCTCGCCTCGGTCTTGCGCGAATCCAAGCTGACTGCCGGGGCGCAGCGCGCCGTGGTGATCACACAGCCGGGCATCGGCGTCGACATCGACCCTGGCATCGGTTTCGAGACATTCGAGATTCCCGACGGCGAGCGGGCCAAGGAGCTGTCCACCATCGGCGAGTTGTGCAGCCGGTTCACTCGCTTCGGCCTCACCCGCCGTGACGTCGTGGTGGGCGTCGGGGGAGGCGTCGTCACCGACGTGGCCGGCTTCGCAGCGGCGGTGTACCACCGGGGCGTGGCTGTTGTGCACGTCGCCACCACGCTGCTGGGCCAGATCGACGCTGCCGTGGGCGGCAAGACCGGTGTGAACCTGGCCGAGGGCAAGAACCTCGTCGGGGCCTTCTGGCAGCCGGCAGCGGTGCTGTGCGATACCGAGGTGCTCGACACGCTGCCCGAGCGCGAATTGCGCACCGGCTACGGCGAACTGGCCAAGTACCACTTCATCGGCTGCACACCGCAGGCCGCGCAGCTCATTGGTTCCCACCCGTCCCTCGCGCGTCGCCTAGAAGGCGGCGAGCCGCTCAGCTCGCTCGAAGGGGCAGAACTGGTGGCGGCGTGCGTGGCCATCAAGGCCGAGGTGGTGGCGTCGGACGAAACCGAGGGCGGTCGCCGGGCGTTGCTGAACTATGGGCACACACTCGGGCATGCGCTCGAGATCGCCGGGCGGTTCGACCTGCGCCACGGCGAGGCGGTGGCCATTGGCCTGCGCTACGCGGCCGTGGTCGCTCGCGTGCTCGGACGCATCGACGACGATCGTGTGGCCGAGCATGAGCGGGTGGTCGCCGCCTACGGGCTCAATGCGAGCCTTCCCCACGGCATCGACCGCGACGAGATCATCGAGCTGTTCGGCCGCGACAAGAAGGCCGCCGGAGGCATCACGTTCGTGCTCGACGGTCCCGACGGCCTCGAAGTGGTGCCCGGCATCGATCCCGGCGTGCTGCGCAGCGCGCTCGAGCGGATGTGAGTGCAGTCATGCCTCGCCATGTCGTGCTGCTGCTGTCGGGCCCGAACCTGAACCTGCTGGGCACCCGCCAGCCCGAGATCTACGGCACCGACACGCTGTTCGATCACGTGCGTGCCGCCCGTCGGGCCGCAACCGAGCGCGGCTGGGATCTCGAGCACCGCCAGAGCAACCACGAGGGCGAACTGGTCGATGCGGTGCACGCGGGCATCGGCCGGGTAGAGGCGATCGTGGTGAACCCCGGCGCGCTCACTCACTACGGCTGGTCACTGCACGACGCACTCGCCGCATTCGAGGGCCCGATCGTGGAGCTGCACCTGTCCGAGCCCCGCGAGCGCGAGCCGTGGCGGCATCTGTCGGTGGTGGAGCCGCTGGCGACCGCCCGGGTGGCGGGGGAGGGCGGCGCTGGCTACCCGCGGGCAGTCGCGCTGGCCATCGATGCGGCCGCCGCCTCCGATTCCCCCGATACCGGCGACCAAGCCGAACGGCCATCGTGACGCCCTGTCGTGGCGGCGGGCCGTGCTTGTACCGTCCCGCTGCGAACCTGCAAGCACTCAGGCTGACCGCGAGGCGTTGACATGGCCATCTCCACCGCCGACTTCCGCAACGGCATGACGCTCGACCTCGCCGACGGGCTGTTCCAGCTCACCGAGTTCCAGCACGTCAAGCCGGGCAAGGGCGGCGCGTTCGTGCGGACCACGCTCAAGAACGTGCGCACCGGTGCCACGCTCGAGCGCACGTTCCGAGCGGGCGAGCGCATGGAGCGCGCCGTCATCGACCAGCGCGACATGCAATACCTGTACGCCGACGGCGACTCGCTGGTGTTCATGGACACCGACAGCTACGAACAGCTCCCGGTCAGCCGCACGGCGGCCGGCAGCGCCACGAGTTTCCTGGTGGAAGGCGAGATGGCCACCGTCGTGCGCTACGGCGACGAGGTGCTGGGCGTGGAGCTGCCCGCATCGGTGGTGCTGGAGGTGGCCGACACCGACCCCGGCGTGCAGGGCGACCGGGTATCGGGCGCACGCAAGCAGGCCACGATGTCCACCGGGCTGGTGGTGCAGGTGCCGCTGTTCATCGAGACTGGCGAGCGGCTGAAGGTGGACACCCGCAGCGGCGACTACATCGAGCGGGCCCGCGGCTGACGCCCTCGGGCCGCCGCGACATGCTCGGAGCCACAGCCATGAGCCGCCCGAGCGACCCCTTCGCCGCTCCCGACGAGCCGACTCGCCGCCGCGAGGCGCGCCAGCGCTCGGTGGAGCTGCTGTACGAGGCGGAGATGAAGTCGTGCGAGCTGGCCGATGTGCTTGCAGAGCAGGTCAGCGATCTCGACCCGTTCGCGCTCGAGCTGGCCACCGGCGTCGCCGCCCGGCGCGAGGCACTGACCCAGCGGCTTGCGGAGCTGCTGAACGTGGGCTGGACCCCCGAGCGCCTCGGTGCGTGCGATCGGCTGATCCTGCTACAAGGCCTCTTCGAGCTCGAACGAGGGGCGGCCCCCGCAGCGGTAGTCATCAACGAAGCCGTCGAGCTGGCACACCAGCTGGGTGCCACCGTTCGCAGCGGCGCCTTGGTGAACGGCGTTTTGGCGGCTGCCGACGGCCGGTGACCGCCGGATCGTGACGGTCGACACGTGAGCCCAACAGGCGATCCGCAGCCGCGCCGGATCGCCGAACGCGAACTCGTCTTCCTGCTGGGCGCCATCAGCGCCACCACAGCGCTGGGCATCGACATGGCGCTGCCCGCCTTCACCGAGATCCGGCTGGGGCTCGGTCTCGCAGCCGATTCGCCCCGGGTGGCGCTCACGGTCACCCTGTACTTCTTCGGCCTGGCAGGGGCGCAGCTGCTCTACGGCCCCTTCACCGACCGTTTCGGCCGCAAGCCGGTGCTGTACGCCGGCCTGGCGCTGTACACGCTGGGCGCCCTGGGCTCAGCGCTGGCCCCGTCATTCGGCGTGCTGATCGCCAGCCGGCTGGTCTGGGGCATCGGCGCTGCGGGTCCCCGCGCTTTGTCGCTCGCGATCGGCCGCGATCTGTACGAGGGAGACCGGCTGGGCCGGGTGCTGTCAGCGGTGATGGCGGTGTTCATGGTGGTGCCCGCCATTGCGCCGCTGCTCGGCCAGGCGGTGCTGGCGCTCGGCACGTGGCGCTGGGTGATGGGCGCCCCGATGGTGCTGACGGTGGTGCTGGCGCTGTGGATCATCCGGCTGCCCGAGTCGCTGCCGCCCGAGCGCCGGCGCCCCCTCACACTCGGTCGCACCCGCGAGGCCATCGTCGCCGTGTTCACCAACAAGCTCACCATCGGCTCGGCGCTCGCGGTCATGTTCGACATGGGCGCGTTCTTCGCCTTCCTGGGCAGCAGCCAGCTCCTGTTCGACGACGTGTACGGGCGCGGTGACGTGTTCGCCTACTACTTCGCCGGGATGAGCGTGTGCATGGGGCTGGTGGTGTTCACCGGCAGCCGGCTCGTGACCACCATCGGCGCCGACCGGATGATCGTGACGCTGCTGCCGGCCACGGTGACGATGTCGGCGGGACTGGCGCTGTGGTCGTGGCAGGCCGGCGGCCAGCCGTCGTTCTTCGGCTGGTTTGCAGTGATCGTGGTGATCAACGCGGTGCGCACGTTCGTCAACCCGCTGATGCAGGCCCAGGCCATGGGACCGATGGGCGACCTTGCGGGCACCGCATCGGCGGTGATCGGCACGATCTCGACAGGCGGCGGCGCAGTGCTCGCCCTGCTCATCGACCGCATGATCGCCGGCTCGGTGACCCCGCTGGTGATGGCCTACGCCGGGTACGGAGCGATCGGGCTCGGCTTCGCCCTGTGGGCCCGGCGGCACCGGTCTGAAATCAAATAGATCGAAAATCATTGGAATAGACTCACATAGCTCGCGTAGAACTCCAGAGCACCCCAGCGACAGCCTCGACAGTGCGAGGCGGCTGCGGGAAGCGAGTTCTCAGGAGCAGTGCGATGGCCATCCCCCCGTGCCGGGACCCAAGAGCCAGCCGCCGAGCGTGCGTCGCAGCGGCGCTGGTCGTGCTCGCTGCCGCCTGCAGCGGGGACGACGCAGAACCCGTCGATCTCGGCCCGCCGATCTCGGCGGCACCCAGCGCCGCCACGACCGAGGTGCGCGACGGTGCGCCACTGCCGCAGCGGGCCACCGAGGCACGGCCGATCACTGCCGGCGGTGGCGGCTTCCCCGTGCACCTGCCACAGCCACCGCCGCCCGAGGTGCCCGCGGGGGTCAACATCGGCGGCGGGCGCATCTGGGTGCCCTGGCCGCCCTACCCGCAGCCTGCGGAGGCCGGCCCGCCCGTCGTGGCGGGGTCGCAATCGGCCTTGCTGGACGACACAGCGGCCGGCCTGCAGCACATCGTCGATCAGCGTCGGCGATGGGAGGCCAAGCCGGCGTACCTGCCAGCCGCACGGGAAGCCTTCGATCAGGGCAGCCGGGTTGCCTGGCGGCGCGCCGGAACCGAGACCGCGTGGGAACTGGTGATCGATCCAGCCGGGACCGCCTATGAGACCCACCTTGCTGCCGACCGCAGCGCCGCCTACGACCACGCCGCGCTGTGCCCGCCGCATCCGACGCCGCAGACGCTCGGGATCGACGCGGGGGCTAGCGCCCAGCGGCGCGATCGGGCCGCCGCGGTCGTCGAGGCCTTCATGGTGGGAATGCGCTCGCCCGGCGGCCGGCCCGTGCACTCATGGGGCACCACGACGAATGACATAGCCAAGCTGCTCACCTACAGCCCCGGCGAGCCGATGGAGCTTGCACTCGGCGGCCACAGCCTGACCGATGCGGGATTCTTCCCCGGCGACTGGTCCACCCAGGCCAAGACGTGGCTGACCCGACGGGCTGCGCAGGGCGCCGTCACCGACTCGCTCGTCGGTCACGCAGCGGTGAGTCCCGGCCCCGACACGCTGTGGGAGGCGTGCAGCGATTTGGCCACGATCACGCCCGGCATCTACACCACCTCGCACCGCACCCGCCAGCTCGAATCGCTGTGGGCGCGGGGCCTGCGCCTCGAGTTCACCGCCCCTGCGGCCGGTCGGGCCTGGGTAGCCGACCTCAGCTCTGCGGGACACGCGCTCGCAGTGATCTGCCACGCGCCGGGACAGTCCTTCCTGGTCGACGCATCGACCGGAGAGCGCCTCGATGCCGGTACCGACCATCGGGCGCGGGTCGAAGCCATGTGGCTGACGTGGTCCCGGCTCAGCTACCGCGTGCTGCGCAACGCGCTGTTCGACGGCGGTTGCGACAGCGAGGCCTTTTCGAGCGCAGTGCAGTGGCTGCAGGGCGAGAAGGACGCTCACGCCGCGGACATCGACTGGTCCGATCCGCACGCTTGGGGCTCGGGTGTGCGCAACCAGTGGGTCGCTGTGCGCGAGTGGGTGCAGGTGCCCCAGGCCGAGGCGTGGCGCGCTCACCGCGATCACCGCTGGCATCTGGCGTTCTGGTGCGAAACCGGCATCCCCGTCGGGGTATTGATCGACGGTGCGCTGCAACGGCCCGAGCTGGAGCCCCACTGCACTCCCGAGCAGTGGGCGGCACTGCAGGATGCCGCCGCGGCAGCCCCTGACGTCACAGCGGAGCTCTCGGCGACGAACTGGGCACCGGGCGCGAGCTGGTACGAGCGGATGTACCTCTCACCGTTCACATCGCTCGAGCAGATTCTCGGCTGTCCCCCGGATCCCGACCTCATCAGTGAGGCACTGGAGCCGCCCGTCGAGCGGCGCGCGAAGAGACCCTGGTCGCCGGGACTGCTGCCGCTCACCCCGCCTGATCGGGCTTACCCACGTCCGATGCCGCCGTGCCCGCAGGCCGGCTGGCCGCCGCAGACCGACCGTTACTGGTGGCCCGAGGCAGCGCCGCTGGCTGAAGCGTCGTCCGCTGAGGTTTCGTCATGAGCGCCCCGCGCGCGGCCTGGTGGACGCTCACTGTCGTGCTGGCTGCGTTGCCGCTGGCGATCATTGCGGCACGCAGCGACTCTGCTGGTGCGCAGGCCGCGGTGGCGCCGGTGTTGAGCTGTCCCGCAGGGATGGCGCTCGACAGCGCCACCGGGTCATGCCTCACGCAGCGAATCGAGACTGCGCTCCGTCCGTCGAGCTGCCCGGCGGGATCGACACAGGTTCCCGGCCAGTACGGCGGCCACGTGTGCCAGACCAAGGTGACCAGCACGGTGAACACCGGTCAAACCCGGCAGGTGTACAGCCACACGACCTACGCGAACGTGTGGGTGCCGACCGGCACCGAGCGAGTCCAGACCGGCACGAAACGCGTCTGGATACCGCCGCGGACGACCGTGGAACCGCTGGTGCCGCCGCTGCGGGTGCAGACCGGCACCACCCGGCGGTGCGACTTCGACCCGGTCTCGGGCCAGCAGTACAACTGCCGAAACGTGCCGGTCTACGGCTACCAGACGACCCAGACGGTCACCGTTCCGGGCTACTGGAGCGAGACGCCCATCTACGAGGCACGCGAAACCGGCTACTGGGACCGGGTGCCCACCATCCACTACACCACCGAGCCGATCTACGAGACCGTGGTGGAGTGGGTGACGTCGGCGGCGACGCAAGGCGCGTGCCCGTCAGGCTGGCAACCCGCCGGCAGCCAGTGCTCGCGCACCGTCTTGGGCCAGCCCTCTGCTGCGCCGACGCAGAGCTGCCCGTCAGGCTCGGTTCCCCGCTACGGCGACGCGTTGGGCGGCACCGGGCCGTCGGCGCTGACATGCCAGTCGAGCGCCCCCGGTTCTGACACGAACACCGGCACCTCCCAGGACGACAGCGGCGGCTCGGAGACCTCGCCTGACGGCGGGGCGCGGCCGTTGCATCACTTGGCCGGCGAGAGCGATGAACGGCTCGCCGAACTGGGCATCCATCGCTGCGCCGACGGGCTGCTGTCGTATGTGGCGTGCGACGAGCTGCCCGGACGCACGTGGGACAGCGACCCGGGCATCTGCGACGGCATCGAGGGCACCACCTACCGGCCCGACCACGGCGGCAGCTGCGTCACTGGCAGCGACTTGCTCAACAAGTGCACGACGCCCGGCGACTGCGAGGAGACCACCATCCGCACCTACTGCCCCGCCATCGGGGAGCTGGCGGACACCCAGATCCAGGAGCACGCTCACCCAGACCGCGGTGCGGAGACCTACCGGGTGTGCATCTTCGACTGCTCGAGCTTCGGCACCCTGCCGCAATACGTGCAGTCGCGCATCAACGGCTCCTACGACTACGCCTGCCTGCCGTCGCCCGAAACGGAGACGTCCCCGACGGATACGGCATCGCCGTCGACGACTGCCGCCACCACCACGTCGGTCGGGCCGGAAGACGTAGACGGCGCAGGCGATCCGCCCGACACCGGCGGACCCGACGTCACCGTGGCCACGACGCTGCCGACGACCACCACCACAGCTCCCGCTTCGCAGTGCTCGCCACTGCCGCCGCTGCCTCTGGTTCACGCCGATGCGGCTGCGCTGGGGTGGGAGTCGCGTGTGCGCTCGGGCGATGTGGTCTCGTCGCCCCAGCGTCACCTGCCCGGCGGCGGCCGGTTCCTGCAGGTGGCGCCGGGGCGCGGCTGGATGCGAGCGCTGCACATCGTGCAGATCAGCGATCCGAACTGCACGTGGACCGTGACGCAGGTGCGCACCGCCTGGTCTGAGCTGCGGCCGTGGATCGTCGCCGAGCGCCAGCGCATGGAGGCCGAGCCGAGCACTGCGCATCTCGTCGAGCGTTGGAGGGCGCTTGCGGCCGATCAGCAGCAGTTGTTGCGCCAGTGGCACCGGCCCGGCGCAGCTCCCGCTGAGGTCGTGTGCGCGATTGCCGATGCCATCGCTGCCACGGCATCAGCCGACTGCGGTTGGCTGTTCAGCCACCCGGGGGCCTACGCCTGGCGCTTCGACGCCTGCTTCGAGGTCGCCCCCGCACCGGGACAGGCGGGCTCGGGCGGGGGCAGCCCGCCGGCAAGCGGCGACTGCTGGACAACGCTGGCTTCGGGGGCGGACTGGATCCGGCCGGTGAGCGACTACGCGGACGGTCGGGTGACGGTCACCCAGGGCGGTACGCGGCCGTGACGTCGCCTGCGCATCCCGGCTACGGGACCGATGACCCGGCGCCGGCCTCGGCGGGCGCGCGGCGCACCGGCATCGAGCCGTGGCGAGTTGCTGTCTCAGCGGCGATTGTCGCCATCGTCGTGGCGGCCATCTGGCTCTGGGGCCGCCCGCACCGCGAGCCTCCTCATGCGCTGGTGGCGGTCACCGCTGAAGCGTGGCTCGCAGGCCAGCCGGCGGGAGCCTTCGAAGCGGTGACCGTTCCCCAAGAGCTCGCCGGGACCATGGCCGATCCCGACTCGATCGCGGGCAGCGTCGTCGCATTCGACGTGCCGGCGGGGATTCTCGTCTCGCCTGCCCTGCTAGGTCCGCCCGATGGCGCTTCGGGCACACGCACCGTCATCCGGTTGAGCGCGGACACCTCCGCGTGGCCCGAGCCTGGCCCGCGCGCGGGGAGCCGCGCCGTGGTGGCGGGAGTGCTGGGCGGCTGCGCGCTCGACGTAGCCACCCTGGCCGGCGGTGCCGAGGGGAGCATCGTGGTGCACGTCGATCCTTCCGAGGCAGCGCGTTACGCACGCGCCGCGGAGCTCGACGGTCTCGTGGTCTGGCCGGCGCCGCCCGACGGCTGGCCCGAGTGCCGATCGGTGGGGGGCTGAAGCGTGCTGCTGGTGCTGTGCGACGCAGCGCTGGGTTCTGCGACGCGCGACTGGGTGCGCGACGCGCTGCAGTCGGGGCTGTCCGCTGTGGCGGGCCGGGTCTGGATCGGTGCCGATGTGGTGTCGATGCCTCGTCCGGACGGCACCGCTGAGCCGTGCATGGCGTGGCTGACCAGCGGCGACGAGCCCGATGTCATCGCGGCAGCAGCGGCTGCCTCCAGCGAAGTCGTGCTCGTGCTCGGCTCACCTGCTGCTCGAGCCACGGCCAGCGCGTCGAGCGGCGCTCACGCAGCGCAGGCGTGGCGAGCGGCTGCCCCAGGAGGCATTCCCCGAACAGCGGTGTGGCTGCCGACCGCAGGCGGTGGGCGCGGTGACCCCACCGGCGAGCTGTCCGCCGCGCTGGGAGTGAACCGGATCGTGCGCGTCAAGCAGGTCGAAACGCGCGGTGCGTACCGGCAGCTTCACCGGCTGGGGCGCTCGCTGGCCGCATCAGCATGCGCCCCGCAGCGGCTCGACCGTTCTGACGGCGACGTCCGGCGGCGCACGGCTGCCCGCGCCGCCACCGACGCACTCTCCGAACTGCTGGATGAGCCCGACATCGAGGAATTCCAGATACGCGGCGGCGAGTCGATGCTCGTGCAGTACGCAGACGGCCGGGTGGAGCGGCGGCCGTCGCCCTTCGCTGCGGACGAAGATCTCATCGAATCCGTGCGCTTTCTGGCGAGCTATTCCGGTGACCGGCCCCAGCGCTTCGACGAACTGGACCCGCGCCTCGATGTGCGGATCGGCGATCGCTGGCGCCTCCATGCCGAGGCGTTCGTGACCAGCCCGCCCAACGTGGTGCTCCGCTCGAACATGGCGGGCCGCATGCGCCTCGATGATCTCGGCGTCGTCTCCGACGAACTGGGCAGCGTGCTCATCGAGGCCATCGCGGGGCGGGTGCGCGCCAACGTGGTGGTCGCTGCGGCCATGGGCGGGGGCAAGACCACGCTGTGCCAGGCGCTGCTGGCGGCGGTGCCCGATCACGAGCGCATCGACACCATCGAGGACACGCCCGAGCTGCGACTGGCCGAGTACGGCATTCACCCCAACACCTACGAGCGGCTGACCCGCGACGCCAACCAGGACGGCCACGGCCGTCATTCGATGGCCGACCACATCCGCGATGCCAAGCGGGCCAATGCCGCCAAGCTGGTCGTCGGCGAGATCCGCGGCGAGGGCTGCGAGGCGCTGCTGGATGCGATGTCCTCGGGCCTCGACGGCTGCCTGGTCACGCTGCACTCCCAGCCCGGCAAGGGCGTCTTGGAGAAGCTCGTGGCGTACGCCTGCTCCGAGGGTGCTGAACCCGACTACGCGCGCCGCCAGATCGCCGCTGCAGTGGATCTGTGCGTGTGGATGGGCCGCAACGACGCAGGGGAGCGGGTGGTCGCCGATGTGACGCAGCTCACCGGCATCGACGACCTCACCGGCGTGATCTCCACGACCTGCCTGTGGGCGCTGCGGCCGGGCGACCGCTGGTCTACCCCGGCCGGCCGCCCCGCGGGCCGCATGGCAGAGGTCTACGTCTCTGCCGGCCTCCCCGAAGCGGGCGGCCACGCCGAGCTGCCGACCGTGTACTCCCAGATCGTCGATGTTCCGTTGACACCCAACCTCGCGGCGTCCGAGCCCGCCGAAGCAGCATCGCCTCGCGCGGTTCGCGCATCCGACGGGGGATCCATGCCCGGGTCCGCCGCCACCGCCGTGCCGTCATCAGCTGCGCCTGCGGTGCAGGCACCTGCGCCGCCGCAGAAGACCGCCGCGTCGACGGCCGTCCGTGCGCCGGTCACGCCGCAGGAAAATGCGCCCGCGTTCGACCCGGCACCGCGCGGCGGTGCACAGCGGGTTGCCGCCCTGTGGGATCCGGGCCCGCTCGTGCCGATCGACGATCCACCGCCGTACGAGCCGCTCGTTGCCGAGGACGGCGCGTGCTGAGGCTCGCGGCGTTCGGGGCGGCCGGCTGCGCTGCGGCGCTGTGGTTGGTTCTCGCCGATGCCGCCCCGGAAGGCCGCCGCGACGGCAGCCCGACACGCTGGCCGTGGACAGTGACCGGCATTGCAGCATTCGTCGCCGGATTGGCGTTCGGACCCGTCGCCGCCGGCCTCGCGGGTGCTGTCGTAGGCATCTGTGCATGGTGCGCGGCGCTCATCGCCCGCAGCCGTCGGCGTGTCGCCGCGGCGGAGTCGGTGGCGCAGTTCGCGTCGATCCTGTCCAATCAGGCGCAGGTCTCGCGCACCGTGGTCGACGCGCTCGAGACCGCAGCGCCGCTGGCCACCGGACCGATTGCCGAGGCGGCTGCCCGATTCGTCGCAGAGTGCCGCAGCGCCGGCGTGGAAGCCGCCGCGCAACGATTCGCGACGGGCACCGAGGGTGCTGTCGCTGCATGGCTGGCCGACGCCGTGGCTGTTGCCGCGTCGAGCGGCGGCGAATGGGTGCCCATCTTGGGTGTGCTCGAGTCCGAAGCAGCCGAAGACGCGGCCACCGCGCGCCACTTCCACCGTCACGTCGCGGCGAACCTGCCCCAGCTCGGCCTGTCAGCCGCACTGGGCTCGGCCGTTGCCCTCGGCAGCGCGCTGGTGAGTCCCGAAGCGTGGGCGTGGCTGACCGGGGCGCAAGGCCAACGGGTCGGCCTCGCAGCCGTCACCATCGCAACGGCGATTTGCGCCCGCCCGCTGGCCTCAGCCTGGGAGCTGACCCGGTGAGCGTGGCTCCGCCGTCGCTGGGGGTGCTCGTGTTCTGGATCCTCGCGGGGATGGGCGCCGTCGCGGCGATGGGATTGGCTGCAGACAGCGAGCGGCGTCGCCGCAACCGTCGGCGACTGGCCGCGCTGGGCTGGACCACGCCACGATTGGCCGTGCTGGCGTTGGTAGTTGCCGTGAGCGCGGTCGGCATCGCCTTCGTCGCCAGCAGCCGATTCTCCGAGGAGGCCGCTGCGTCGCCCGCGCTGGCGCTGGCATGGTCGTTGCTGGCAGCGGTTGCGGTCGCCTGGGCGGTGCCTGGGCTGGTGGCAAGCTCGGCGTTGTCGGGCAATCGTCGCCGGCTGGATGGTGCCGTGCTGCTGTGGCTTCGCCGCATCCGGCTGTTCGTGGCGTCAGGGCACCCGATCAGCGTGGCAGTGCTCGACGCGGCCGAGCGTGTCAGCGACCCCGCGTTCGCGCCGGCGGCCGGTGCTGTCAACGCAGCGGTGCTCGGCGGGCGCGACCCGCTGTCCGCGGTCGCTGCGCAGTTGGCCGACTCGCCGACGGCATCGCTGCTGCGCACAGTGGACGTCGCCGAGCGCTCGGGCGCTGCGGCGTCGCAGCTGCTCGACCGCGTGCTCGACCGTGTCGTGCGGGCCATGGACGACCGCCGCCGCGAGTCCATCGACCGCCTCGGCCGCTCGGTCGGCGCCTCCGCCTCGCTGCTCGCCGTAGTGGCGTCCGCCGTGGTCATGGTGACCATCGTCATGACCCTCCCCTCGGTGTGAACCAGCCGATGAGCGCCGCATGCCAGACCTCCAACGCAAGGAACCCGATCGCCCGCGGGAGCGGGCAAGGAGCAGAAACATGGATTCACCGGTAACCAAGCTGATCTTCATCGCCGCCGCCGTCGCCGCCTCAGTGCTGGTGGTCACGGTGATGTGGACCACCCTGGGCGCCAACGCCCCGCAGACGAGCGGCATCGCCGACAAGTCCAAGATCACAACCGAGGCGCTCTGCGATGCCGTCGATGGCACATGGACTGCCGCCAACACACCCCCGTGCGCGTAGCAGTCGACGACAGCCGGGGTTTGCGTTGCGCCTGTCCATGCACCACCTCCGGTTGACCCATTGCGGCAGTCCGTTGCCCTCCCATCGTCGATGAACCGTGGATAGCTCGATCTCGATCCTGCGGCTGTTCAGCGTGCTGGCGGTGTTCATGGCGCTGGTGATCTCGCTGTTCGCTCGCCAGGTCGGTGCTGCGGCGGCGCAGGGCGCGGCCGACGCCGCGGCTATCGCTGTTGCCGACTTGGTGTCGTCCGACTGGGACTGCACCGAGGCCGGCCTGCCCGCAGACGCGGCGGCTACGGCGGCGAGGGCGGCAGTGGACCGCACGGCGCAGCTTGCTGCCGTCCAGCCCACGGCCGTCGAGGTGCGTGCCGACGGCACGTGCTCGGTCATCGTCACGGTGCGTGTTGAATCAGCAGACTGGCTCGGTTCGCGCGGCGCGCGCGGCGTGGCCTGCCGACGGCCGATGTCAGCTGAGGGCGCGGCACTGCGAGCCCCGATAGTCCCGCCGTGCTGAGCGACAAGTCGCTCCGGCGGCGGAGCCAAGCGCCTGGGTCACGAAACCCATCGAAGCGAGTGAGCAGAGCATTCCTGTGGAGGAATCTGACGCATGGATGAGGGCGTCGGGATGCTCAGCGTGGCGGCCGTGCTGGTGCTCGGCATCTGGCTGGTGGACTACTCGGGCGACGCCACGCGCGCCACGGCCAGCGTCCGAGCGGCGAGCATCGAAGCTGCCCAGTACGCCGCCAGCGCACTCGCGTCGCCGCCGTCGGGCACCACCGACGCCGCACTGGACGGCCATGCCGCGGGCATCGCCGAGCGCGTCGTGGCTGCAGCGGCCATCTCCGACTGCAACACCGCCGATCCCGGCTATGGCGTCGCCGCATCGGTTCATCGCCTGCCAGGCCTCGCCGAGCCGGCGGCAGTCAGCGTGCAGGTGACCTGCCCGCTGGCCGTCTCGCCGTTGTTCGCCGACACCGTCCGATTCCGAGCGGCCGTGCCGGTGCCGGCGCCGCCAGGTGCGGGTTCGTGAGCGCGCTGCCCGATCCCGACGGAGACTCCGCCGGCGAAACGGTCGCAGTCGTGCAGCCGGGTGCCGGGCCATGAGCACGCCGGTGATCGCGTTGGCGCTGGCCGCCATGTGCGCGCTGTTCAGCGCGGCGGCGGTCGACACCGCCCAAGCCATGGGCCTGCGCAATCACGCCGCAAACGAAGCCCGATGGGTCGCAACCAGCACGCTCGACTCGTGCGCCGCCAGCAGCGCGCCGCAGAGGTGCGCACTGCCGCCGGGCTGCGCCGCGCCGACCTGTGCCATATGCCGTCGCGGCGATGCCGTCCGGGCCGATGTATCGCTGGATTGGTCTCCCGTGCTGCTGCAGGGCCTCGCCCCAGCACACGGCCGCCACGCGCTCAGCCTCGAAGCGCTCGATATCGCCGACCTGGCAGGCGCCAGCCTGCCCGCCTGCACCTAGTCAGTGCTGCTAGCGCGGGGCGATGCGGAGCGGTTCTCCGGTGAGCGATCGCAGCGCGCCGAAGTGCCGGTGGTCGAGCGTGAGGATGGTGTCGGTCCCGTAGCGCTCGGCGAGCACGACCAGCGAGGCATCCGTGATGCCGATGCCGAGGTCCCGGTACCTTGCGATGACCTCGGCAGCCAGCGCGATGTCGGCGGCGCTCATTGCGGCGAGTTCGTAGGCGCCACCGGCCAGTTCGGCCAGCACCGCCAGCTCCGCGTCCACGCCCTTGCGCGTGGCGACGAGATAGTCGAGTTCGGCCACAACGTAGGGCGAGACGACCATCACTTCGCCGTGCGCTTCGAGCCATGCGCTCACGTCGTCATGCTGTGTTCCCGATTCGCTGTAGAACGCGACGAGGGCGCTGGTGTCGGCAATGACGGTCACTCGCCGAATCCTGTGAGCAGCTCGTCGACCTCGAGCGCCCATGCGCTGTCGCCGGGAATGATGCCTGACCGGGGGGTGTGCATGCCATATATGGTACCAGCGCCAGCTAATTGGCGGTCGGGTGCCGACCCGAAACCGTCCATGACGTGACATTGCGCGCCGGGTCGCGGGAGGCCCGCGCTAGGGTGCGGTTCTGACCGTGAAGCGGGTCCGGTGAGGCCCGTACGGACAGGAAGGACCTGCGCGTGGCAGACCGCGAGCGACGCATGACGCCCCCCTACGGGGGCGTTTTTGTTGCCCGGACCACCATTCTCGATTCCAGCGGGGTCCACCGGGCGCTCACCCGTGTCAGCCACGAGATCATCGAGCGGAACGAGGGTCTCGACAACGTCCTCGTGGTGGGCCTGCAGACCGGCGGCGTGCAGATCGCCCTGCGGATCGTGCGGCTCCTGTTCGAGATCGACGGCACCGACGTGCCCTTCGGCACGCTCGACGTGGCGATGCACCGCGACGACATCGGCCTGCGACCCGTCATGGCCGAAGCCGTCACCGACATCCCCTTCGACCTCGACGGCATGACGGTGGTGCTGGTCGACGACGTGCTCTACACCGGCCGCACCATCCGCGCCGCGCTCGACGCCCTCAACGACTTCGGACGTCCCCGAGCGGTGCAGCTCGCCGTGGTGATCGACCGCGGTCACCGCGAGCTGCCCATCCGCCCCGACTTCGTGGGCAAAAACCTGCCCACCAGCCGCGAGGAGATGGTGGACGTCACGCTCGAGGGCGTCTTGTTGGGGGAGATGCGCAAGTGAGCACGCACCTGCTGACGCTGGGCGAGCTCGGCACCCAGGGCATCGCTGAGCTGCTGTCGCTCACCGACCGCTTCGTCGAGGTGGGCCGTCGACCGATCCCACGGGTGCCCGCATTGCGCGGCCGCACGGTTGCCACGCTGTTCTTCGAGGAATCCACCCGCACCCGGCTGGCCTTCGAGACCGCCGCGAAACGGCTCTCGGCCGATGTGCTGACGTTCTCGGCATCGTCGTCGTCGCTCGCCAAGGGCGAGTCGCTGCGTGACACGGTCGAGACCATCGAGGCGATGGGCGTCGATGCGATGGTGGTGCGCCATCGCAGCTCGGGCGTGCCCGCCCAGGTCGCCCGCTGGGTGGGCGACGGGGTCAGCGTGCTGAACGGGGGCGACGGCTGGCACGC
>NZ_JAPYOK010000066.1:0-6522 GCF_028283155.1 Candidatus Poriferisodalis multihospitum
GGTCGGTGTAGGGGAGGTCGAGGGCGGCGGCTACGTGGGGCTCGGTGACGTGGCCCTTGTAAACGTTGAGGCCGGCTCGCAGGTGGGGGTCGGTGCGCAGGGCGTCGAGGCCGTTTTCGGCGATGGCCAGCACCCTCGGCAGGGTGGCATCGCTGAGCGCCCGAGTGGAGGTGACGGGGACCGCGCCTGGCATGTTCGCCACGCAGTAGTGGACGATGCCGTCGACCACGAAGGTCGGGTCGGCGTGCGTGGTGGGTTGCGACGTCTCGAAGCAGCCACCTTGGTCGATGGCCACGTCCACCACCACCGAGCCGGGTCGCATCTGGCTGATCATCTCGGCAGTCACCAGCTTGGGTGCCCGGGCGCCGGTCACCAGCACAGCGCCGATCACCAGGTCGGCACCCAGCACCTCGGTCTCTACGGTTGCCCGGGTGGACGTCACGGTGACCACTGACGCGCCGAAGCGCTGCTCGAGATGGTCGAGGGCAGCGGGGTCGATGTCGAGCACTCGCACATCGGCACCCATGCCGATGGCGATCTCGGCGGCGTTCTCGCCGACCACGCCCCCGCCGATGATCACGACCCGGGCCGGCGGCACGCCTGGCACACCGCCGATCAGCAGGCCGATGCCCCCGTGGGCGGTCTCCAAGGCCCAGGCGCCGGCCTGCACGGCGAGTCGGCCAGCCACCCGCGACATCGGGGCTAGCAGCGGCAGGCCGCCACGCGAGTCGGTCACGGTCTCGTAGGCGACGCACGCCGCGCCCGAGTCCACGAGATCCGACGTCTGATCGGGGTCGGGCGCAAGGTGCAGGTAGGCGAAGAGGATCTGGCCCTCGCCGAGCATCTTGCGCTCCGACGCCTGCGGTTCTTTGACCTTCACGATGAGCTCAGCCTTGGCCCACACCTCGCTGCAGCCGCCGACGAGCGCACCGGCAGCCTCGTACTCGGCATCGGACACACGGATGCCTGCGCCGGCGCCGCTCTCCACGAGCACCTGATGGTCGTGCAGCACGAGCTCGCGCACGGCGTGCGGCGTCAGCCCGACGCGTTGCTCGCCCGCCTTGAGCTCACGAGGCAATCCGATCAGCATGCGGTCACCTCCCAAGCAGGCGCCCAACTCCCCCAGCGCCCGCTGAGGGGGCGCACCCCGTTCGGGCCAACAAGCCCGGGCGAAGTCTACGATTCCGCCGATGGGCACCCGTGACCAGGGGACCGACACCCACACCGCGGACGGCGGCGGTGTCACCACCGACGGCTGGACCCTGCCAGCGCTCGTTCACCAGGCGGCGGCTGCTCACGGCGACCGCGAGTTTCTGTCATTCGAAGACGGCCGCACACTCAGCTTCGCCGAACTCGACCGCCAGACCGACCGGCTCGCCACGGCGCTTGCTGATCTCGGGCTGCGGCCGGGTGACCGTCTGCTGGGTTTGCTCACCAACAGCCTCGAGTTCATGCTGCTGATGATCGCCACCCACAAACGGCGGGCGATCTTCGTGCCCGTCAACACCGACTTGCGCGGCACCTTCCTGGAGCACCAGGTCAACAACTCAGAGCCGCGCATCGTGGCGGTCGACCACGGGCTGCTGGAACGCTTCGATGACATCGAGCCGGGCTCGCTGGATGCGTCCAAGTCGGCCGCGTCAGAGTCGGACATTCAGGCCACTGCTGCATGCCGCTGTTCCATGCGAATGGCCTGTTCATGCAGGTCTTTGCGTCGCTGCACGCCGGCGCCTCGGTCTACGTGGAGAAGCGGTTCAGTGCCGGCAAGTGGCTCGACGCGGTGAGGCGACACCAGATCACCTTGACCAATGCCCTCGGCGTCATGCCCGAGTTCATCTGGCGCAGCGCCCCGACTGACCGCGATCGAGACCATCAGCTGCGGGCCGTCATCGCCCTGCCCGTGGCGGCGGAATGGGCCGCGGCGTTCGAAGAGCGGTTCGGCGTGCGGATCATGCAGGGCTACGGCATGACCGAGGTCAACATGGTTGCGTTCACCGACTTCGACGACCCGGTGATGGCGGGCTGCGCCGGCCGGCCGCTGGCCGACTACTTCGACGTGATCGTGGCCGACCCCGAAACCGACCAGCCGATCGCGCCGAACGAAACCGGCGAGATCCTGGTGCGCCCCAAGGTGCCGTTCTGCTTCAACGTGGGCTATCACCGCATGCCCGAGCGCACCGTGGCCGCGTGGCGGAACCTGTGGTTCCACACCGGCGATGCGGGCAAGCTCGACGACGCCGGGCGCCTGCACTTCGTGGATCGGCTGAACGACCGCATCCGCCGGCGCGGCGAGAACATCTCCAGCTACGAGGTGGAGACGGTCATCAACGGCTACGACCGCGTGATCGAAAGCGCCGTTGTCGGCTTGCGCGTCGAAGGCGCCGGCGGCGAGGACGAGGTGCTGGCCGTGGTCGCCGTCAGCGGACCAGCCCCCGATCCGGTCCACTTCCTGGACTGGTGCGTGCCGCGCATGCCCCGCCACAGCGTCCCGCGCTTCCTGCACTTCGTCACCGAGCTTGACAAGACCGCATCAGGCAAGATCCGCAAGCAGGCCATCCGCGACGCAGGCGTCACGCCGCAACTGTGGGACCGGGAGTCGGTCGGTTACATCGTGGCCCGCGACTGAGCGGGCACAGCCAGCACAGCGGCCCGCGACTGAGCGGGCACAGCCAGCACAGCGGCCCGCGACTGAGCGTCTACAGGTCGGGACGGAGCAGGACGCGGCCAGTCGTGCGACGTTCGTGCAGGTCTCGCAGGCCGTCGATGAGGCCGTCGAGCGGCAGCTCCTGGCTGACGAGCGGGTCGAGCGTGCCGTTGGCCACCTGCGGCCAGATCTCGGCGTAGCACTCGTCGAGCACCTCGTCCTTGCGGCCGCGGTAGCCGCCCATGTGCACGCCGACCACCGAGTAGTTCTTGACCAGCAGGTGGTTCGCGGGCGCCTGCGGGATGGTGCCGCTGGCGAAACCGACCACCAGCAGCCGGCCTTCCCAGGCCACCAGCCGCCGCGCTACGTCGAAGTACTTGCCGCCGACGGGGTCGTAGATGATGTCGCAGCCCCGCCCCCCGGTGGCATCCATCACCGACTGGTACAGATCGTCGTTGTCGTAGTCGATGACGATGTCCGCGCCGAGCTGACGGCAGGTCTCCACCTTCACAGGCCCACCTGCGGCAGCGAGCACGGTGCAGCCCGCGGCCTTGGCCATCTGCACCGCAGCCGAGCCGACGCCGCCAGCCGCAGCCAGCACCAGCACCGTCTCGCCGGCCTGCATCTGCCCGCGCCGGTACAGCGAGAACCACGCCGTGCCGTAGATCACGTTGGCGGCACACGCGGCAGGGATCGACACATCGTCGGGCACATGCCGTGCCGTGGCACCCCTGATGAGCGCTTCGCTGGCATAGCCGCCCCAGCTGCCGACGCCCGAGCCGATGACTCGGTCACCGACTGTCAGGTCGCACTCGGGGCCGACCGCCACCACCGTGCCCGAAGCTCCCATCCCGGGCGTGAACGGCGGGTCCCACCGTTCCTGGTACGTGCCCTGGCAGTGCAGGATGTCCGCGAAGTTGAGATCGGTGGCTTCCACGGTGATGCGTGCCTGGCCCGGACCGGGTTCGGGTGAGTCGTACTCGCCCAGCTCCAGCACGTCCCACGGATAGCCCAGCTCGTTCAGTCGCCACGCTCTCATCGGTTCCCCTTGAAGTCGCTCGTATCGCTGATCGGGCAGGCTCGATGCAGCCGATCCGATCCGGCAGAACCGTACCAACGGCCCGTCGCGCGTTCAGGAGCTCAGCGCCTCCGACGCACCAGCCGCCGCACGCGTACGCTCGGGAGAGCGCAAGGAGGCACCGTGGCGCTCACGACGCAGGACCGCAGCACCTCACCGCCGCCGGAGCGGCAACCGGACGAGAACGCGGACAGCAGTTCCGACGTCATTCCGGTCTTGGACCTGGCGCCGCTCAACGACGCGGTGCCCGATGCCGCAGCCCAAGCTGCCCTCGCCACCGAACTGCGCGACGCCCTCACCGAGGTGGGCTTCTTCTTCATCGTCAACCACGGTGTGCCAGCCGAGACCATCGAGCACATGTTCGACGAGGCCCGTCGCCTGCATGCGCTCCCGCAGCCGGTGAAGGACTCGATCCCGATGGGCAAGCTGGCAGGCGGCTATCTCGGCATGGGCGGCGGCACGTCATACGCCTCCGACATCGCGGGGCCGGTGCGCAAGCCGAACCAGAACGAGGCGTTCTTCTGTCACCGGCACGGCTACCACACCGAGAATCAGTTCCCGCCGCTCGAGGACTTCGCACAGAGCTGCGAGAGCTACATCGACCAGCTGATCGCCCTGGGCTCACGGATGCTGCCGATCCTGGCGCTGTCGCTCGACCTGCCCCCCGACTACTTCGACCCGCACTTCGATGAGCCCAGCGTGACGCTGCGCATGTCGCACTACCCGCCGATGGACTACGACGACAACGAGTGGGGCCTCGCGCCGCACACGGACAGCTCGGTGTTCACGTTCCTGCCGGCCAACGATGTGCCGGGGCTGGAGATCCGCCCGGCCGGCTACGACTGGATCTCGCCGCCACAGATGGCGGGCTCGTACCTGGTCAACAGCGGCGACATGCTGAAGCGCTGGACGAACAACGTGTACCTGTCAACCGCACACCGGGCGCGCAACCTGTCGGCCGGCGACCGGTACGCAGTGCCGTTCTTCTACGGAGCCCGCGACGACGCTCTGGTCGACCCGGTGCCCACCACGGTCAGCGACGAACGCCCGGCTCGCCACGAGCCGGTCACCTACGGCGACTACCAGCGCTGGTTCCTGAACCGGAACTACGAGAACGTCACCGGCGAGAAGGTCGGCACGTTCGAGGGCTGAGCGCCGGCGCCCCGACTGAGGGCGCAGGCAACTATTCCAGCACGCCCGCCACGGCCAGCTCGGAGATCCGATCCTGGTCGTAGCCGAGCAGCTGCTCCAGCACCACGAAGGTGTGCTCGCCATAGGTCGGACCCGCACGATCGATGCCGTCTGAGCTGCGCGACATGGCGAACCGCGCTCCCTCGACCCACATCGTCCCGTTGCTGCCATGCGGCACGTTGCGGAAGTGGTTGCGGTGCGCCAGCTGCGGGTCGTTGGTCATCACTTCGGAGTTGGCGACGGCGTGGGCCGGCACGCCGGCTGCCTGCAGCTCGACATGCGCTTCGACGTTGTCTCGCACCGAAGTCCACGCGGTAATCCGGTCTGCTATCTCGGCGGCACGTTCACGCCGTTCCTCGACGCCCAGACCAGCCATGTCGTCGGCACCGATGACGCCGCACAAACCTGCCCACTGGTCGTCGTTCTCGCAGGCCACGGCAATCCAGCGGTCGTCACCCGCCGATGCGAACACCCCATGGGGCGACATTGCCGGATGGTCGTTGCCCATCTTGTCGGGCAGGTGCGCGTTCACGTCGTAGTCGAGCACTGCCGGTGCCAGGAAGGTCATCGACGATTCGGCCTGCGACAGGTCGATGTACTGGCCCTCGCCGGTGCGGTCGCGATGGTCCAAGGCGGCCAGCAGAGCAGCGCTGAGGAACTTGGGCGACACGTAGTCGGTGTAGGCACCGAACACGCCAGCGGGATCGCGATCGGGCCAGCCAGTCATCTCATAGAAGCCCGACATGGACGCACCCATCGTGCCGAAACCGGCCAGCGACGAGAGCGGCCCGCTCTGGCCGAACAGGCAGCTCGACGCCATGATGATGTCGGGCTTGACCGCTCGCAGATCCTCATAGGCCAGGTTGAGGTCGGCCAACGCATGGGGCGAGAACGACTCGGTGACAACGTCGGCCCAGCGCACCAGATCCAGGATGAGATCACGGCTCTCAGGCTTGGAGATGTCAATGGTGATGCCGAGCTTGCTGGCGTTCATGTTCTGGTACAGACCGCCGTTCTCCGCACCCGCCTCGTCGTTGAGGAACGGCTGGATGGTGCGGGCTGCTTCCACCTTGTGGGTGGACTCCACCCGCACCACCGTGGCGCCCCAGTCGGCGAGCTCGCGCGTCGAGCCCGGCCCGGCCATCACCCACATGAAGTCCAGGATCTTGACGTCTGCCAGCGGCAGTGCCGGGTCGCGGTGACCTGCCGCGGCAGCAGCCACCAAGCCCTCGGAGGTAGCCGCCGACGCCGGAGCGCCCACGTCGGCGAGCACCTCGTCGGTGTGCTGGCCGACCGATGGAGGCGGCGTCGAGACATCCAGCGGCGTGGAGCTGAATCGAGCGCACGGGCCGGGGTAACGCACCGAGTCGAGGCCGCCGGTGGGAATGTCGCGCCAGAAACCCCGCTCGGCGTACTGGGGCGACTCGACCACGTCTGCGACCGTGGTGATCGGCACAATCAGCAGGCGTTTGTCGAGCGCCACTTCCAGCAGATCGGCCTTGGTGCGGGTGGCGGTGAAGTCGGCAGCCACCTGCTGGATGCGCTCGTACTCGGTGGGCGGGATGCGCCCGGTGATCACGCCCTCGACGAAGTTGATCCAGTCGATCTC